>NZ_JBBCPK010000042.1:0-38104 GCF_037150775.1 Leclercia sp. M50 | reverse complement strand
CTGGCGTAGAGAATATGCTGCAGACGGGCGTTGATATCAATTTTGGTAAGGTAGGTGGACTCCATGTCCGTCACTATCTCAAGCATTTCGAGCAGCTGACGCACCAGGCCCTCAAGTGATTGCTCAGTGCTGAGCGTTTCTGAAACACGGGCAAGAATAATATCCGACATGACGCTGCTCAACTCCCTTACAGAGGATCTCTGTACCTGTCTGATTTGCTCAAAGATTGACGGCGGATAGTAAAACATGAATCAACAACATTTCATATATTCAGGCGAGGAAGGGCACATTCTGGCCGGAAAAAGCCCCGGCGCAGGGCCGGGGAAAATAACAGCTTGATTACGGAATGATGTTCTCTGGTCTTTGCGAGAACGATGGCACTATAGCGAGGAAAGATGTTGGCAGAATGAAGAAATCATGGAGAAAGATTAACCGCCTCCCCTGGTGACAGGGCAGACCGGCTGGGATAAACTTTGCTAAGATAATTCTTAAACTCTCAGTATCCAGCACGAGGAAGTATGTTCCAGTTAAATCCGGGCAGCCTGGCGATGGTTATCGGCGCCCGCACGCCAGCAGGTCGTCGCAATATTGGTAAATCTGTGGAGCTGTTTAGCCTCTGTCAGCCGGGGCAGCGTTTTTTAAACCCGGTCAACGGCGTGGTGACCGAGCTGCCGCGAGGGGCAGAACGTCCCCTGTGGCTGGTGACCGGTGATGTCTGGTCGGTGGATAACCAGCACGGTTTTGCCTTTGTTCGCCCGGAACACCTGATGCCGCTCACTCCTGAAGAGGCGCCTGAAACTCTCGACGCGCTGATGCTGGACTGAATTACAGCTTACGCAGCCAGTCGGCTAACACCAGCGCGTGATTTTGCTCCCGCTCTTTCGCGCCGTAGAGCAGCGTCACGGGCTGGTTGTCTGCCAGACGGGCAATGCGCCGCCCCTCATCTTCCTGCAAGGCCAGCTCCTGACGATAAAGTTTGCTGAAACTGGCGAAATCGATGGTCTCACTGTGAAAGTCCTTGCGCAGTCCATTGGAAGGCGCCAGCGTCTTACACCACTCATCGTACGCTAACGCCTCCTTTTTCATGCCCCGCGGCCAGAGTCTATCCACCAGGATACGGTAGCCATCGTCCTGGCTTGCCTCGTCATACAGTCGTTTGCACTGAATCATTCTCTTGCTCCTTAATCCGGGTGACGCGGTGCTGGCGGTCACGATCGTAACGCTATCACAGGTTGGCTTTCCGCTTTTGCCCACTTATTTTAAGGTGTTGTGATATCAACGAAAGATCGGTAGTCTGACGCGCCTTATGTTATCTGATATTTATCTGGCATAAGGATCACTGTATGGAACTCTCTGCCCAAAAAGATACCCTCCGAATTGCGCTGGTCGGCGACTACAATCATGACGTACCGGCTCACCAGGCGATTCCTCTCGCCATTGATGATGCCGCCGCGGTGCTGGACATTACCGCCGACTACGACTGGCTGGCCACCACCGAATTAACCAGCCCGGAAGACCTGGTCGGCTACGACGCGATCTGGCTGGTTCCTGCAAGTCCCTATAAAAATGCTGACGCTGCGTTCATTGCGGCGCGGTATGCCCGGGAGAACAGCGTGCCGTTTCTGGGCACCTGCGGCGGATTCCAGCATGCGCTCATTGAATATGCGCGTAACGTTCTTGGCTGGCAGGATGCCGCCCACGCAGAAACCGATACCGCAGGGCGAATGGTCATTGCCCCCCTGACCTGCTCGCTGGTGGAGGTCGCCGATACCATTGAACTACGCGCTAACACCCTGATTGCTAAAGCCTATGGTCAGGAGGAGATCGAGGAAGAATATCGCTGCAATTATGGCGTTTCGCCTGAATTTGCGCAGGAGCTGGAGAAGGGCGATATGCGCGTCACCGGCTGGGACGCGCAGGGGGAGATCCGTGCCGTAGAGTTGGTCACCCATCCATTCTTCGTGGCGACGCTGTTCCAGCACGAGCGCGCTGCCCTTGCAGGGCGTCCTGCGCCGCTGGTGCAGGCGCTGCTTCGCGCGGCACAGAGTTACTGAATAAAAGGGCTTAGCCGGGTGTGATCTCCCGGTCACGCCCGGCAAGGATCCCGCACACGGCCATGATGACTGACACCAGCGCACAGGCCAGCAGCGGGATCCGCCAGTCGCCGTTGGTATCATGGATTTTACCCATCAGCGGCGGGCCACAGGCGGCAAGCAGATAGCCGACCGATTGCGCCATCCCGGAAAGGGCTGCCGCCTGATGAGCCGAACTGGCGCGCAGGCCAATAAACGTCAGGCCGAGGATCATCGTCGCACCGGAGCCAAAGCCAAAAATCAGCGTCCACATCACCGCCATCGTCGGCATAAACCACAGCCCGGCAGCACTTACCGCACACATCATCGCCGCCAGTCCGGCGATACCGCGCTGATCTTTCAGGCGAAGCAGGATCAGCGGCACGACAATTCCCGGTGCCGCGGTCGCCAGCTGTAACAGCCCGTGCAGGGAACCCGCCTCGGTTTCGCTGTATCCGTGACTCTGCAGGATCGCCGGAAGCCAGCCAATAATCACATAGTAAATCAGCGAGTTAATCCCCAGAAACAGCGTCACCTGCCAGGCCAGTGCGGAACGCCAGATGCCCCGGCTGTGCAGGGCGCGGGCGCCGCTCAGGGTGCCGGCAGGGCGCTGACGCCATTGCGGGAGCCACAGCAGCAGGGCCAGCAGAGGAAATACCATCAGCATTAACAGCGCGCCGTGCCAGCCCGCGCCGCTCAGGGCAACCGGCACCACCAGCGCCGAGCCCAGCGCGGCGGCAGCTCCCATGGTCAGGGAGTACGCCCCGGTAAGTTTCGCCACCTGGCCGGGGAAATCGCGTTTGATCAGCCCCGGCAGCAGGACGTTGCCCAGCGCAATACCGCAGCCAATGATGGCGGTGCCGCCAAACAGCAATGCCGAAGAGGGAAGCGAACGCAGGGCAATCCCGGCGATGATCAGCAGCAGGGCGATAAAGAGGCTGCGCTCCATCCCGATGCGCCGGGCGAGGCCGGCCGCCAGCGGCGAAATCAGCGCAAAGGCCAGCAGGGGAAGGGTGGTAAGCAGCCCGGTCTGGGCGGTGGTCAGGGCATAATCTGTACGAATAGCATCCAGCAGCGGCGCTGCACCGGTAAAGGTCACCCGCAGTGAGGTGGCAATCATCAGGATCCCGGCAATCAACAGCGCTCGCTGTTTGCCGGTAGCAGAAAGGGCAAGGGTCATGGGAATCTCTTACGTCGAAATGAGGCTACAGGATACGCATTTTCACCGTGGTTGAAATCAAGCTAAAATGACAGATTATCGCTAATATCGGACAAAATGATGCCTGGACTCGGCCTTGCGGGATACGATCCCGACAGCCAGCACGATCCTGCGGTGGCGTTTCATGTACGCGTGGTGGAAGATGAGCAACGCATTCCGTTCCACCAGCACCGCAAAGGCCAGCTGATTCTCGCCCTGCACGGAGCCATTACCTGCGAGGTGGAAAATGCCATGTGGATGGTGCCCCCGCAGTTCGCCGTCTGGATCCCCGGCCTGCTGCCGCACAGCAATAAGGCCACGCCCAGCGCCCGCCTCTGCTTTTTGTTTATTGAACCCGGCGCGGTATCGATGCCGGACCGCTGCTGCACCCTGAAAATCTCACCTCTGGTGCGGGAGTTGATCCTGACCCTGGCGGAGCGCAGCCCCGCTGAGCAGGAGCCTGCCACCCGGCGGCTGGTGCAGGTGCTGTTTGATGAGCTGCCCCGACAGCCCCAGGAGCAGCTGCAGCTCCCTGTATCCACGCACCCCAAAATCCGCCTGATGAGTGACACCATGGCCGAATCGCCTGCCGCCTGGCAGACGCTGCACCAGTGGGCGCGCCATTTTGCGATGAGTGAGCGCAATCTCGCCCGGCTGGTGGTCAGCGAAACCGGGCTCAGCTTTCGCCGCTGGCGGCATCAGCTCCAGCTGATTGTCGCCCTGCAAGGGCTCATTAGCGGGCAGTCGGTGCAGCAGGTGGCGCAAAACCTGGGTTATGACTCCACCACGGCGTTTATCACGATGTTCAAAAAGGGGCTGGGCCAGACCCCGGCCCGGTATGTCGCCAGCCTCGCTACGACTTCCCGATAAACAACGACACCAGCCCGGCGGCGATCAGCGGGCCGACCGGGACGCCGCGGAAGAGCGCCACGCCCAGCACCGTACCCACCAGCAGGCCCGCGACCAGCGTGGGCTGGGAGCTCATCAGCGTAACGCCGCGACCGCCAAGCCAGGAGACAAATACCCCCACGGCAATGGCGATCAACGATTTCCAGTTCATAAAGGCATGGATAAGCGTAGAGGCCGGTAAAGTGCCGCTGGCAATGGGGGCCATCACCCCGATGGTCAGGATGATGATCCCCACGGTCAGCCCCTGTTTTTCAATCCACGGGAAAAAACCGCTAAGCGGCGTCACGCGAACGATGATCAGAACCAGAATTGATATTGCGACCGTGGTGTTATGGCTGATAAAGCCCAGCGCGGCCAGGCCCAGAAGAATGAGCAGGGTAGGGTCAAACATAGCGTATTCCTTGCCAAAATAGAAAAGTAAGCCTGCTTACTTTACGTGCTCGCGTGCCGGTAAAAAGGGTTTTGTGCAAAAAAGAGTGTGATTTGGGCGATTGCCTGAAGTGGAGAGACGGTGCGGATTAAGGCCACGGACAGGCGGTTCAGCCGGGAAAAAATGGCGTTATTTTGAATATTCGCTGCTGGCGTTGAGTATCAGCAAAACCAACAACATGACAATTTTCAACTTTTTTCTACCGCTCTTATTCTCCTCACGCAACGTTGTTCCGGTTTACCCCCTTCGGCAAACTTTACGTAGTTTATGTGCCTGCTCGTTAAGCGCTTTCGTTATCGAAAGGATTCGGTTTCGCAGCGGTACACCACGCCACTCTTCAATCAGGCACAGCAATGAAAAAATTTACGTTTCCCCCCCATCCTCTGGCTCTGGCGCTGCTCACCGCCTTTTCCGGCGCAGCGCTTGCCGCGGGGACTATCAGCACAGCACCGGTGAACGATCAGGATGTGATCACCGTGACGGCACCGGTTCTTTCTCCACTTGAAGTGGTCACGTCGCCCAAAACCCCGCGCCAGCCGGTGCCGGCCAGCGACGGCTCGGATTACCTCAAAACCATCCCCGGCTTTAGCCAGATCCGTAATGGCGGCAGTAATGGCGATCCGGTATTTCGCGGCATGTTTGGTTCGCGTCTGCGCCTGCTGACCAACGACAGTGAAATGCTCGGCGCCTGTCCGTCGCGAATGGATGCGCCAAGCTCATACATCTCGCCGGAAAGCTACGATCTGCTGACGGTCACCAAAGGGCCGGAAACCGTGCTCTGGGGGCCGGGAAACTCCGCCGGAACGGTGCGCTTCGAACGTGAACCGCCCCGTTTTGACAGCGCCGGCATCAAGGGCGACGCCAGCTTTCTCGCCGCTTCGAATGACCGCTTCGATGAAAATGCCGACGTCAGCTTCGGTAACGACACGGGCTATGTACGCCTCAACGGCAATAAATCGAAAGCGGGCGACTACAAAGACGGTAACGGCGATCGCGTGGCCTCGAAATGGGACAAGTGGAACACCGATCTGGCCATCGGCTGGACACCGGATGCGGATACGTTACTGGAACTCACCGCCGGCCAGGGGGATGGCGACGCAAGCTATGCCGGGCGCGGCATGGACGGATCCCAGTTCAAGCGCGAAAGCCTGGGCCTGCGCTTTAAGAAAGAGAATATCGGCGACATTTTCGATTCCCTGGAGATGAGTGCCTATTACAACTACGCCAACCACATCATGGACAACTACTCCATGCGCTCCCCCGGGACCCCGGATTCCGGCTCCATGAACGGCATGCCGATGGGATCGATGGATATGTCGATGCCGATGGAAAAACAGGTCGATCGTCGCACCGTCGGCGGCAGGATGTTGGGGACCTGGCTATGGTCAGATTTCCAGCTGCAAAGCGGGCTGGATATGCAGACCAACACCCATCGCAGCAATGAAGATGATGAGGACAAAGGCTGGCAGGAAGATGCACGTTTTCACGATTATGGCGCGTTCGGCGAGCTGACGTGGAATGCGACCGATCTGAGTAAAGTGATTGGCGGCGCGCGTCTGGATAAGGTCGAAGTGGATAACTATACCGGCATCGGCAGCGACAGCCGCGAGGATACCCTCCGGCGGGCTTCCTGCGCGTGGAGCATAATCTGGGCGCGGCACCGGCGATGGTCTACGCCGGGCTCGGTTATACCGAACGATTCCCCGATTACTGGGAGCTTTTTTCGCCCACCTATGGCCCGGACGGCACCTCGGATGTCTTTGATAATCTCAAACCAGAGCAAACCACCCAGCTTGACGTCGGCGCCCAGTATAAAGGCGAGCGTACCACCGGGTGGATCTCCGCCTATGTCGGGCGCATCAACGACTTTATTCTGTTTAGCTACGATCCGGACGATTCCCACGTCAGCCAGGCCGACAACGTGGATGCCACCATTATGGGTGGGGAGATGGGCGCCTCCTATCAGCTGAGCGATCAGTGGAAAACCGACGCTACCCTTAACTACTCCTGGGGGGAGAACACGGACGACCACCAGCCGCTGCCGCAAATGCCGCCGCTGGAGGCGCGTCTTGGCCTCACGTGGGAGCAGGGCGACTGGAGTTCAACCGGCCTGCTGCGCATGGTGAGCCCGCAGCATCGGGTGGCGATGAACGAAGGTAACGTGGTCGGCAAAGATTTCGATCAGAGCGCTGGCTTTGCCATTCTCTCCGCCAACGCGGCATGGAAGGTGAATAACTACCTGAAGCTGAGCAGTGGGGTCGATAACCTGCTGGACAAAAACTACAGCGAACATCTTAACCTGGCGGGGAACAGCAGCTTTGGCTACTCCTCCGACACGCCGGTCAATGAACCGGGTCGGACCGTGTGGGCAAAAATGAACGTTACGTTCTGACAGAAAGCTAACGTAAAACCGCCGGTCAATGACCGGCGGTGGCGTTAACTGTTGCTGGTGGCAGATTGCTTATGGAAAAGCTCTCTGAATACCGGATAGATATCGTCCTGGTCGCGAATGTGCTGCATCGCGAAGTTATCAAACGTGCTTTGCAGATGTTCATACTCACGCCACAGCGTCTGGTGAGCGCGGCGGGTGATCTCAATATAGCTGTAGTAACGCACAACCGGCAGCAGTTTTTTCGCCAGAATTTCATGGCACAGCGGCGAATCGTCTGCCCAGTTATCACCGTCCGACGCCTGAGCAGCATAGATGTTCCACTGCGCCGGGTCGTAACGCTCTTTCACCACCTCATCCATCAGCTTCAGGGCACTGGAAACGATAGTCCCCCCCGTCTCCTGTGAGTAGAAGAACTCATGCTCATCCACCTCCTTGGCCTGGGTATGATGGCGAATATAGACCACTTCCACGTTCTTATAGGTTCGGCTCAGGAAGAGATAGAGCAGAATATAAAAGCGTTTGGCCATATCTTTGGTAGCCTGATCCATCGAGCCGGAAACGTCCATCAGGCAGAACATCACCGCCTGGCTTGAAGGCTCAGGACGCTTTTCATAGTTCTTGTAACGCAGGTCAAAGGTGTCGATAAACGGCACACGCTCGATTTTGGCGCGCAGTTCGGCGATCTCTTTGCGTAAACGCTCCTCTTCCAGCAGCTGCGCTGGCTCGCTTTTCGCCACAATATCCAGGCTTGCTTCCAGCTCGCGCAGTTCACGCCGTTTGCCCGCGGTCATGGCGGTACGGCGCGCCAGTGAGTTCTGCAGCGAACGCACCACGCTGATATTTGCCGGCACGCCGTTGGCGGTAAAACCGGCCCGGTGGGTTTTGTATTCGTTCAACTGACGATGCTGGTTCTTCTTCAGATTCGGCAGGGCCAAATCCTCAAACAGCAGATCCAGGTACTCATCCTTGGAGATCTGAAACACAAATTCGTCCTGACCTTCACCGTCCTGGCTGGCCTGGCCCTGACCACTGCCGCCGCCACCGCCGCCCCCCTGTGGACGCTCAATACGGTCATTCTGGACAAAATGGTCATTACCGGGATGTACGCGATGGCGCAAACCACCGCGCCCCTGATGGAACATCGGTTCGCTAATATCATCCGTCGGGATAGAGACGGACTCCCCGCTGTCTACGTCGGTCACCGAACGCTTGTTAATGGCCTCGGAGATCGACTGTTTGATTTGCGCTTTATAACGACGCAAGAAGCGCTGGCGATTCACCGTGCTCTTGTTTTTGCCGTTAAGACGCCGGTCAATAAACCAGGTCATATGCCCCCCGTACTGCATTTGCCAACTTTCAGTGCCCGTAAGTGCCGGACAGCGCTGACGCTTATCCGGCCTACGGAACATTGTTGTAGGCCCGGCAAACCACACGCCGCCGGGCTTTTTGGGCTGTTAAGACGACTTACGCACGCGCAGGTACCATTCGCAGAGCAGGCGAACCTGTTTGCGGGTGTAACCTTTCTCCATCATGCGGTCGACAAAATCGTCGTGCTTTTTCTGCTCGTCGGTTGAGGTTTTGGCATTGAACGAAATGACCGGCAACAGCTCCTCGGTATTGGAGAACATTTTCTTCTCAATAACGGTGCGCAGTTTTTCGTAGCTGGTCCAGTTTGGATTCCGTCCGCTGAAGTTCGCTCTGGCGCGCAGCACGAAGTTGACGATCTCGTTACGGAAGTCTTTCGGGTTACTGATCCCGGCAGGCTTCTCGATTTTTTCCAGTTCCGCATTCAGTGACTCGCGGTCAAACAGCTGGCCGGTATCCGGGTCGCGGTACTCCTGATCCTGGATCCAGAAATCGGCATAGGTGACGTAGCGGTCAAAAATGTTCTGTCCATACTCGGAGTAAGATTCCAGATAGGCGGTCTGGATCTCTTTGCCAATAAACTCGGCATATTTCGGGATCAGATAGCCTTTCAGGAACTCCAGGTAACGTTCAGCCTGTTCCTGCGGGAACTGTTCACGTTCAATCTGCTGCTCCAGCACGTAGAAGAGGTGTACCGGGTTAGCGGCCACTTCGGTGTGGTCAAAGTTGAACACACGGGAGAGGATTTTGAACGCGAAACGCGTGGAGAGACCGTTCATCCCTTCATCGACACCGGCGTAGTCACGATACTCCTGATAGGATTTCGCTTTCGGGTCGGTATCTTTCAGGCTTTCACCGTCGTAAACACGCATTTTCGAGTAAATGCTGGAGTTTTCTGGCTCTTTCAGGCGCGACAGGATTGAGAAGCGCGACAGCGTCTCCAGGGTCCCCGGGGCACAAGGGGCATGAACCAGCTCACTGTGGTTAAGCAGTTTTTCGTAAATCTTGATCTCTTCGGAGATCCGCAGGCAGTAAGGCACTTTGACAATGTAAACACGGTCAAGGAACGCCTCGTTGTTTTTATTGTTTCTGAACTGAACCCATTCAGATTCGTTGGAGTGCGCCAGGATAATGCCGTTAAACGGCAGGGCGGAAATACCTTCCGTCCCGTTGTAGTTACCTTCCTGGGTTGCCGTCAACAGTGGATGCAGCACCTTAATCGGCGCTTTAAACATCTCGACGAATTCCATAATCCCCTGGTTGGCGCGGCACAGCGCACCGGAATAGCCGTATGCGTCAGGATCGTTTTGCGCGTGGTTTTCCAGTTTACGGATATCCACTTTACCTACCAGCGCAGAGATATCCTGGTTGTTCTCATCACCCGGTTCAGTTTTGGCAATCGCAATCTGCTCCAGAATGGATGGCCATACTTTCACCACGCGGAATTTAGTGATATCACCGCCAAATTCATGCAGGCGTTTCGCTGCCCACGGCGACATGATCGTCCCGAGATAGCGGCGAGGGATGCCGTACTCCTTATCCAGTATCTGCGCATCTTCCTGCGGGTTAAACAGGCACAGCGGATGGTCGTTTACCGGGCTGCGTTCACCGTTGGCGCTCAGGACGTAGATAGGTACGCGCTGCATCAACGATTTCAGCCGCTCGGCCAGCGAGGATTTACCGCCGCCAACGGGACCCAACAGATACAAAATCTGTTTCTTCTCTTCCAGACCCTGAGCAGCATGTTTCAGATAAGAGACAATCTGCTCGATGGCATCTTCCATGCCGTAAAATTCTTCAAACGCAGGATATCGGGCGACGACCCGATTCGAAAACAGACGGGAAAGCCGTGGCTCCTGGGCGGTATCAACCATATTTGGCTCACCGATAGCCATCAATAGTCGTTCCGCCGCATTGGCATAAGCACTGCGATCTTGCCGGCAGATGGTAAGAAACTCCTGCAGTGTGAACTCTTCGTCCTTGGCAGCTTCATAACGCTGGCGATAGTGATCGAATATATTCATGGCATGCCGTCCTTTCGTTTTTTAGCACAGGAAAAGAGCCGTTCATATGAATAGTAGAGGCTCCCGGAAGCGGGATCCGTTGCACCTCACTGCCAGAGCAGCAACCCGTGTGCCAGGTCGGGCGGCTGAAACTGCGGGGTGATCAGGTATTCAGCTTCTTAAAATTAAGCGTAGATGGCATTTGCAAAACTTGCATGTATGCCAAAACTAATTTCAATGACATATCAATAACTCATCCAAAAAAATAGCCAAATCTTAAACGTCAAACACACTTATTTCACTGAACGGTAATGCGCGTGACAGCGTTTCGTCATCTGCCGCAAACAAAATATTCTGTTAATCAAATTGATTAGCAGACAAAAAATTTTGAGCAATGGGGGGGATGACGGTTACACTTCACTCGCTGATTATTTGACTACAGGAAAGAATGGATTGTGACCAAACTCAAACTTCTGGCACTGGGGATTATCGTTGCCACCTCAGTGAGTACAGCATACGCGGAGAATCAGTGGTCAATTGGTGCTGGTGTCGGCGTAATCAATAGCCCTTATAAACAGTACGATCGTGATTTCTACCCGGTTCCGGTTATCACCTATGAAGGCGATAACTTCTGGTTCCGTGGGCTGGGCGGTGGCTACTATCTGTGGAACGACCAGACCGACAAACTCTCCATCATGGCTTATTACGACCCGACGCACTTCAAGCCGGGCGACAGTGACAACCGTCAGCTGCGCCAGCTGGACAAGCGTAAAAGCACCATGATGGCGGGGATTTCCTGGGTACATAACACGCAGTACGGTTTCCTGCGTACCGCGCTGGCAGGCGACACGCTCGACAACAGCAATGGTTATATCTGGGATCTGGCGTGGTTGTATCGCTATAACAACGGTGGTCTGACCCTGACACCGGGTATCGGTATGGAGTACAACAGCGACAACTACAACGACTACTATTATGGCGTTTCCCGTAAGGAAGCACGACGCAGCGGCCTGCGCAGCTACGATGCAGACGACAGCTGGCAACCGTACCTGGAGCTGACGGCCAGCTATAAATTCGCCACGGACTGGAACGTCTACGGTACCGGCCGCTATACCCGTCTCAGCGATGAGGTGAAAGACAGCCCGATGGTTGATAAATCGTGGACCGGTCTGATGTCGGTGGGTGTGACCTACAGTTTCTGATTGTGCATTTGTACTGCGCAATTTGTGCATCATAACGGGGCCCTCGGGCCCCGTTTGTTTTAGGGTGGTGCAGACAAACAGGAGCGTATTATGAGCGAAAAAACCGTCAACTTTGGCGACAACAGGGTGCTTCCGGCCATCGGTCAGGGCACCTGGTATATGGGTGAAAAGGCAAGCCAGCGCCGCCAGGAGAGCGATGCCTTACGGGCAGGCATTGAGCGGGGGCTGACCCTGATCGATACCGCCGAGATGTATGCCGAGGGCGGGGCGGAAGAGGTGGTTGGCGAGGCAATCAAAGGCCAGCGCGATAAGGTCTTTCTGGTCTCCAAAGTCTACCCGTGGAATGCCGGTGGCAAAAAAGGGATTGCCGCCTGCGAAGCCAGCCTGCGCCGTCTGGGCACCGATCATATTGACCTCTATCTGCTGCACTGGCGGGGAAATTATTCTCTGGCAGAGACTGTCGAACTGATGGAGACGCTGCAACAGCAGGGCAAAATTGGCCGCTGGGGCGTCTCGAACCTTGATTATGCGGATATGCAGGAGCTGGGACAGGTGCCGGGCGGGCAGGCCTGCGCCACCGATCAGGTGCTCTACCATCTGGCCTCACGCGGTATCGAATATGATCTGTTGCCCTGGTGCCAGCAACAGCAGATGCCGGTGATGGCCTATTGCCCGCTGGCGCAGGCCGGGCGACTGCGCGCCGGGCTGATGAATCACCCGGTGGTCAATGCGATTGCCAAAGAGTACAACGCCACGGCGGCCCAGGTGCTTCTGGCGTGGGTGATCGGTCACCCAGGGGTGATGGCGATCCCGAAGGCGTCATCAATCATGCATGTGGAAGAGAACGCGGGCGCGCTGGGTATTACCCTCTCAGCAGAGGCGTTACAGAAGCTGGATGCCGCCTTCCCGGCGCCGAAAAACAAAACGGCATTAGACGTGGTGTGAAGTGTGCGTCATGCCCTCTCAGCATGGAGAGGGCAAGGGCAGGGCATTAACGCTTCACAATGTGAATGGTTTGTCCCAGACGGGTCGGTTTCTCTTCCGTCGCTTTTTGCGGTTCGCTGACGCAGGCGGTCTCTACGCAGACAAAGGTTTTATAACCGTCATCCGGCATATCGCCCATGCTGACTGACAGCGCCGGGCCAGGGTTCCAGCCAACCACGTTGCTGTGGTGGTGATGAATTACTTCAATGGCGCGGTTCAGGGAGGTATCTTCGATAACGCTGCACGCTTCCGGGTTCAGATAGACGCGGTCGGTACGATCCGGGAAGGTTTGCGCGCCGTCGGTCAGTCGGCCTTCTTTCGCATTATCCACTTTGTCGATAAAGGTATCGCCAAGGCCGTTCACGGTGACGGCAGCGATATCGCCGACGTTGAAGTAAGTGTGCAGGGCGGAAGTGGTTTCAAATTCACCGTGCGCTTCCAGTTCGATCTCGCAGGTTTTACCCAGCTTAAAGCGGGCATAGAGAGTGAAGTCGTGCGGCCAGAGTTTGCGCGTTTCGTCATCGCTCTGCAGTTCAAAGGTTAACACCACGCCGGACTCATCTTCGTTGTGGGCTTTCAGCGTCCACGGCAGGTTGCGGGCAAAACCGTGCGACGGCAGACCCTCCTGCGCCGCCGGGCCAAACCACGGCCAGCAGATTGGTACGCCGCCGCGAATAGCGGCCCCTTTTTTGAAAGAGGTGTTATCGCTTAGCCACAGCGCTTCCATTTCACCTTCCGGCTGCCAGGAGAGCAGGTGCGCGCCGTGCAGGGCAACAGAAGCCTGAACCTGCGGATGGTCAACTACGATCACTTCAACATCGTCAATCTGACGGCGGGAAAGCACAGGGGTAAGCTGTTCGACTACCGGAAGTGCAAAAATTGTTTTAATCATTACGCAATCCTCTGTCTTTAAAGCAAAAAAAAGGCGACCAGGGTCGCCTTTTTGGATCAATTTCTCATCTCACTTATTTGGAGATGTGAGCGATCAGGTCCAGAACTTTGTTAGAGTAGCCGGTTTCGTTGTCGTACCAGGAAACCAGTTTCACGAAGTTGTCGTTCAGTGCGATACCTGCTTTAGCATCGAACACGGAAGTGCACACTTCGCCGTTGAAATCGGTAGAAACAACGTCGTCTTCGGTGTAACCCAGAACGCCTTTCATTGGGCCTTCAGAAGCCGCTTTGATTGCTTTCTTGATTTCTTCGTAGCTTGCTGCTTTTTCCAGACGAACGGTCAGGTCAACAACAGATACGTTTGGAGTTGGAACGCGGAACGCCATACCAGTCAGTTTGCCGTTCAGTTCTGGCAGAACTTTACCTACAGCTTTAGCTGCGCCGGTAGAAGATGGGATGATGTTCTGAGCTGCGCCGCGGCCGCCGCGCCAGTCTTTGTGAGACGGGCCGTCAACGGTTTTCTGAGTCGCGGTGGTTGCGTGAACAGTAGTCATCAGACCTTCGACGATGCCGAAGTTGTCGTTGATAACTTTTGCCAGCGGTGCCAGGCAGTTGGTGGTGCAGGATGCGTTAGAAACGATGTCCTGGCCAGCGTAAGTTTCGAAGTTAGCACCACGAACGAACATTGGGGTGTTGTCTTTGGAAGGACCGGTCAGAACAACTTTTTTCGCGCCAGCGGTGATGTGCTTACGCGCAGTTTCGTCGGTCAGGAAGATACCGGTTGCTTCAGCAACAACGTCAACACCGATTTCGTTCCATTTCAGGTTAGCTGGGTCTTTTTCAGCAGTAACACGGATGGTTTTGCCATTAACAACCAGGTGGCCGTCTTTCACTTCAACGGTGCCGTTGAAACGACCGTGAGTTGAGTCGTACTTCAGCATGTATGCCATGTACTCAGCGTCTAACAGATCGTTGATGCCAACGATTTCGATGTCAGAACGTTCCTGCGCAGCACGGAAAACAATACGGCCGATACGGCCAAAACCGTTGATACCTACTTTGATAGTCATATATTCCACCAGCTATTTGTTAGTGAATAAAAGGTTGCGTGTAAAATTACAAAAACCTTACGCAGCGTCAAGCGGAATCGTGTCAATCATTGCGACAAATCAATCCTTAGCATTAGCTTTGCTCGATTGACCTACCTCACATTCCCTTGGAGCTTGCACCCATATGGGGCCTGCGCACGGAATTTTAAAGGGCTGCCCACATAAAAACGTGGAGTAGATCACATTTGTCTGACCGCCTCTGCGCAACGAGTAAGTTTAGATCAAAAGTTCATACTTCAGTGTTAATGTTTTGTTAGAATCGACAGTAAAAGTTGTCTGTTTCAACTGCGAGATGTAAGCCTATGTCGAATCAACATAACCCCGATGAACTGAAAAAAAACCTCACCGAAATGCAGTTCTACGTGACGCAAAATCACGGGACGGAACCGCCATTCACCGGGCGTCTGCTGCATAACAAAAGGGATGGTGTTTACCACTGCCTGGTCTGTGACGCTGCGCTGTTTAACTCCCAGAGTAAATACGATTCTGGCTGTGGCTGGCCAAGCTTCTATGAACCGGTCAGTGAAGAGGCTATTCGCTATCTGAAGGACCTCAGCCACGGTATGGAGCGCATCGAGATCCGCTGCGGAAACTGTGACGCCCATCTCGGTCACGTCTTCCCGGATGGCCCACAGCCGACAGGCGAGCGTTTTTGCGTCAATTCCGCCTCCTTAAGCTTCACCGACGACGAGAATGGCGACCAGACGAAAGGCTGAAAAATCGATTCAGCAAATTATTCCTTCGGAGCCCGATTTAACATGAATATTGAAGAGATGATCAATGGCATGACGCCGGAAGTGTATCAGCGTCTGGTCACGGCGGTAGAGCTGGGCAAATGGGCCGATGGCGTGGCCCTGACCCCGGAGCAGAAAGAGAATTGCCTGCAGCTGGTGATGCTCTGGCAGGCGCGCAATAACACCGAAGCGCAGCATATGACCATCGACACCCAGGGCCAGATGGTGATGAAAAGTAAGCAGCAGCTGAAGGAAGATTTTGGTATTGCACCGAAGCCGATTGCGACGCTGAAAGTCCAGTAATCAAAACCATTGCAGCCCGGTGATGGCTCACCGGGCCTGTTTAACGTTACGGGTGTTTTATCCCCAGCGACTCGGCCAGCTGCTTCGCCAGCTGGTTGTTATTATCCGCCCCGTACTCCCAGAACATGGCCCCGGCCAGACCTTTCTCTTTGATATACTCGGCTTTGATCGCCACCGAGCGCGGGTTTTCATACGACAGGGCAAACAGCGGATTGCCGTTATCGGACTTCACCGACAGCCACGGTACTTTCGCCTCATCGTCCCACTGTTCGGTAAACCGTTTCTGCGGATCGTTTAAAAACGTCTTCACAATGTCGTTGTATTTCACGTAGGTATCTTTGGTCAGATCGTAGCCCAGTGATTTGAACAGGGCGATCTGCTGTGCGCTGAAGTAGGGCTGGGTCGCGGGATTTTTCTGCGCGTCCGGTTTGCTCCAGTCGATACCCGGCTCGACGGCGCGTTTCGGCACGCGACCATAGAAGCCGATACCGAGATTCATCTGCTGTGGCTTCAGCCCGGCGGCCAGATAGTTGTTCACCACAAAGTCGACGCTATATTTATCCGCGGCGGCAACGGTCGGCCAGGCGCTGGAGTCATAGAGGTTGGCGTTAAAATACTGGGTGCCATACGCCATGTCGTAGGTCATCAGGTTGATGTAATCGAGCAGGGGCGCCACTGCCTTCACATCCACCCAGCTTTTTGGGCTCTCGGCGTTGGCGCCCACCGCGATGGTCACCAGTTTTTTATCCCCGAACGCGCTACGCAGCTCTTTCAGCAGGGCGGTAAAGTTAGCCCGGTCTTCTGGCTTGCTGGCGACCAGCCCCCATGCGCCGTTAACCGGAAACTCCCAGTCGAGATCGATCCCGTCGAGGCCATATTTCTCTACGATCGCCTGTGCGGAGCGGATAAACACCGCGCGGGTCTCCGGGGTGGATGCCGCGCCCGAGAAGCCACGAGCCCCCCAGCCGCCGACAGAGAGGAGCACCTTAAGGGCAGGGTTCTGTTTACGCAGGACAGGGAGCAAAGCCAGATCGGCTTCAACCTTAGGAGATAACCAGATTTGATGCAGTTTAGCGGGGTCTTTTAAGGCCGGATTGGTTTCGTCTTTCTCGTCGTTATAGATCAGACCAAAGGAGTAGTTCAGGTGGGTGATCTGGCGAACATCGAGTTTATTGATATCCCCGCCCGGCCCGGCAGTGACGTCGCCGCCACCGTTAAAATAGCCGACGGACATCAGCGAACTGGCGGAAGCAATGGATGCGCAAAGCAGGGGTAAAGCTGCCAGCAAAGGCAAACGTTTCATAGCAATTCCTCTTCAATTTTGACGGTAAAAAAAGCACGCCACGTAAGGGCGTGGCGAAAAAAGTGCTAAAAAAGAATAACATTGCCGTCTCGCTGAGAGTGCGAGGCAGTTCACTTTATGAGACTTAATGAGAATTATGCCCGGTGGCGCTGCGCTTGCACGGGCCTACGGTTGGCGGGGTTTTGCCCGGCGGCGCTGGCGCTTGCACGGGCCTACAGTTGGCGGGGTTTTGCCCGGCGGCGCTGGCGCTTGCACGGGCCTACAGGTGACGGGGTTTTGCCCGGCGGCGCTGGCGCTTGCACGGGCCTACGAGTGGCGGGTTTTGCCCGGTGGCGCTGGCGCTTGCACGGGCTTGGGGGTTTTGTAGGCCGGGTAAGGCGTAGCCGCCACCCGGCACAAGGCTATCAGGCCTGCGTCTCCTGCCAGTCCGCCAGCGTATACAGCGTCGCACCTTCCGCCGCCATATCCATAAACGCCTGGGCGCTGTCCTGGCGCTGGATATTCACCCCGCGACAACCGTCGGTAATGACGTTCACCCGGTAACCCAGCTGCAACGCGTCCAGCACGGTAAATTTTACGCAGTAGTCCGTCGCCAGCCCCATCACAATCAGCTCCACAATTTCGTGATGGCGCAGCCACTGATCCAGCCCCGTTTTTTGTCGGTGCCCATTGTCGAAAAAGGCGCTATAGCTGTCGATGTCAGGGTTTTCACCCTTCTGGAACACCGCGTCAATGGCTTTGCTGTTAAGCAGGGGATGCAGCTCTGCGCCTTCGGTATGCTGCACGCAGTGATCGGGCCAGAAGGTCTGCGGCAGGCCGTCCAGTTCGCCCTCGGTAAAGGGCTCAACGTCATGCTGGCTGGCAAAACTGCCGTGATCCGCCGGGTGCCAGTCCTGGCTGGCAACCACCGCTTCACCGCGCGCCTTACACCACGCAATCAGTTCGTTGGCGACGTCTACCGTACTGTCGCCTTCGGCCACCGCCAGCGCGCCGCCCGCGCAAAAATCATTCTGTAAATCGACCAGTAACAGGGCTCGTTGCTTCATAGGAACTCCTTATTCGTCTGGCGTCAGTTCGCCACGCAGGTTTTGCATCATCGCGGTGCGGATCGCCTGCACATCCAGATCCTGACTGAGTAAGTAGTGAAGTTTAGTCAGCGTGGCCTCGACCGTCATATCGAATCCGCTCACTACCCCCGCTTGCGCCAGGGCGTTACCGGTGGCATAGCCGCCCATATTTACCTTACCGGACATGCACTGGGTCAGGTTCACCACCACGATCCCACGGCTGCTCGCCTCCTGAAGCTCTTTCAGGAACTCGCCGTTCTGCGGGGCGTTACCCACGCCGTAGGAGCGCAGGATAAGCGCTTTCACCGGCTGACGGAGGAAGTTACGCACCACCTCGGCGGAGATACCCGGGTAGATCGTCACCACGCCAATGGGCTGCGGGGTGATCGGATGGACCACCAGCTCGCCGGAGGTGTGCGGCGCCGGAGGCGTACCGAGGCGGCGAATATGAATACCCGCTTCCAGCAGTGGCGTGAGGTTCGGTGAGGCAAAAGCATCAAAGCCGTCGGCGTGGGCCTTTGTGGTGCGGTTTCCGCGGTAGAGCCGGTTATTGAAGAACAGGCTCACTTCGTTGATCGGGAAATTGGCCGCCACGTACAGGGAGTTAAGCAGGTTGATCTGCCCGTCGGAACGCAACTCCGCCAGCGGGATCTGCGATCCGGTGACGATCACCGGCTTGCTGAGGTTTTCCAGCATGAAGGAGAGCGCCGAGGCGGTAAACGCCATGGTGTCGGTGCCGTGCAGGATCACAAAGCCGTCGTAGTCGTCGTAATGCGCTTTAATGTCGTCGGCAATGTGCTGCCAGTCTTCCGGGGTCATGTCGGAAGAGTCCATCAGCGGATCATATTCGTGAATGGTGAAGTCCGGCATCTCCGGGCGATGGAATTCAGGCATTAACGCCAGCTGGCGCTGCAGATGGCCGGATACCGGGATGTAGCCATTTTCCGAACGCTGCATACCGATGGTGCCGCCGGTATAGGCCACATAAATTGATTTCTTTTGCATGATGTAATGTTCGTTTGCTTCAAAGAAAAATCCCCTCTTCGCGGAAGAGGGGATGGGAATTACCGTACGTTAGCGCAGGTGAGGCAGAACGCGTAGCGGTTTTGCGGATCGTTGAAGGCGGCCAGCTTGTCGCCCTCGGCTTTGACCGCTTTCGCCGCCGTGGCGACCGGAGCGGGCAGGTAAGCCTGCAGCGCGTCTGGCAGCATGGCTTTTACCGAGCCGGAGACGCTGTCCATCACGAGATCCATGAAGGTCGGCTCATCCTGATAGAAATCGACGTGCCACTGCTTCAGCTTCGCCAGTTCCGCGGCCTTGGCGACGGCATCATCGAAGTCGCCCAGGTTATCCACCAGACCGTTGCTCTTCGCATCCTGACCCGTCCAGACATGACCCTGGGCAATCTGGTCGATCTGTTCCGGGGTTCGCTTACGGGAGTCGGCCACCAGGGTGATAAAGCGCTTATAGCCATTCTCAATGCTGAGCTGCATCATCTGCGACACTTCCGGCGGTAACGCTTTGGTTACGGCAATGTCGGCCAGCGGCGACGTGGCGACGCCATCGGTATGCACCCCCAGATAGTCGAGGCTGTTTTCAACGGTGTTAATCACCCCGAAGATGCCAATCGAGCCGGTAAGGGTGCTCGGGTTCGCCACGATGTAGTTCGCCGGGGTGGAGATCCAGTAGCCCCCGGAGGCCGCCATACCGCCCATGGAGACCACCACCGGTTTCCCGGCGGCGCGCGCGGCTGCCAGCTCAGCGCGGATCACTTCCGATGCGCTGACGCTGCCGCCCGGGCTGTTAACCCGCAGCACAATCGCTTTCACTTTCGGGTCGAGGCGCGCGTCGCGGATTTGTGCGGCAGTGGTATCACCCCCGACGTTGCCCGGCGTCTCTTCGCCATCCATGATCGCGCCGTTCGCGAAGACCACGGCGATGCTGTCCCCGGTATCGGCACGTTTTTTCGCCTGATAATCATAGAAGCTGATGGCGCTGTAGTTCTTCTCCTCTTTGCTCCAGCCGAACTGTTTGGTCAGGGACTTTTCAATTTCGGCGCTTGAGCCCAGGGCATCCACCAGCTTGTTATCCAGCGCATATTTCGCGGTATCGCCATCAACCTTACGCAGCCCATCCAGCACGCCCTGGGCACCCGGGAAGACCTGCCCGGTGGTGATCTGGCGGTTAGCGGCCACGGTACTGAGGTAGTTCTGCCACAGTTCGCCAATCCAGCGGCTGTCCGCTTCACGGGCGGCAGGGGACATATCGTCGCGGATAAATGGCTCAACGGCAGATTTATAGGTCCCGACGCGGAAGACGTGGGTGGTAACCTTCAGCTTATCGAGCAGCGATTTGTAATAGAGGCCGTTAGTGGCAAAACCGTGCAGATCGACGGCGCCCTGCGGCGAGAGCCACACTTTATTGGCAAAGCTCGCCAGATAGTATTGCCCCTGGCTGTAGTTATCGCCCACCGCAATCACCGGTTTGCCGCTGTCGCGGAATTCCCGCAGCGCTTTACCGATATACTGCATCGAAGGCTGATCCGCCCCGGCAAAGTTCTTCAGATCCAGCACGATGCCGGTAATGTTGCGATCGTCCTTCGCCTGACGAATGGCGTCGACGATATCGAACAGTGAGTTTTCCTGCAGACGGTCACCGCTGGCACCAAACAGCTGGCGGCCCAGCACGCCAAGGCGATTGCTGGTGGACGGTTTATCCACCACCACGCCGGCGATATCCAGCAGCAGCGCGCCACGCCCGGCGCTCTGACTCTGGCTGGAGGCGCTGAGGTGCATCCAGACACCGACGCAAACTATCACAAACAGGATGAAAAAGAGGTTCATCACCAGGTTGCGGACGAAATTGAGCAGTCGCCACGTCCATTTAAAAAAGCCGGCAAACAGTCGCCAGAGGGTTCGCATGTATTCTCCCTGTCCAGATAATTACCTATTCCGTCGCTACTGGACGGCGTTGTCGGGCTATCGTAATGACCCGACCGTCACTTGTCAGCAGGAATCGCCTGCTACGCTGTAACAAAATCTGCCGTCGTGTTAATTTTGAGTAAATTTCAAGACAGGAGTTAACCCAATGGATGCACTCGAACTGCTTGTTAACCGTCGTAGCGCAGCGCGTCTGGCGGAGCCCGCGCCAGCAGGCGAACAGCTGGAGAATATTCTTCGCGCCGGAATGCGCGCCCCGGATCACGGTACCTTGCAGCCGTGGCACTTCTTTATCATCGAAGGGGAAGGGCGCGAGCGCTTCAGCACCCTGCTGGAGAAGGGCGCTGTTGCCGCCGGGCAGGATGAAAAGGCGATTGAGAAAGCCCGTAACGCGCCGTTCCGCGCCCCGATGATCATCGCCGTGGTCGCGAAATGCCAGCCGCAGCACAAGGTGCCGGTGTGGGAGCAGGAGATGTCCGCGGGCTGCGCGGTCATGGCGATGCAGATGGCGGCAGTCGCCCAGGGCTATAACGGTATCTGGCGTAGCGGCGCACTGACCGACAGCCCGGTCGTGCGGGAAGGCCTCGACTGCGGCGCAGATGATAAAATCGTCGGTTTCCTCTATCTGGGCACCCCGCAGCTTAAAGCCTCCACCACCGTTTCCGTGCCTGACACCGCGCCTTTTGTCACCCGTTTCTGATTAATGGCATAAAACTGTCTGGATCCTGAGCAAGTGCAGCAGAATTCAGACAGTCATACTTATCACTTAATGGAATGAGCGCTAACATAGTGCAATTGTAATGAAAGGAGATTGTCATGAGCGAGCAAGCTATTCGTTTAACGCAATACAGCCATGGAGCCGGTTGCGGTTGTAAAATTTCCCCCAAAGTGCTGGAAACCATTCTGCACAGCGAGCAGGCGAAGTTTATCGACCCGAACCTGCTTGTTGGCAATGAAACCCGCGATGATGCTGCCGTCTACGATCTGGGTAACGGCACCAGCATTATCAGCACCACCGATTTCTTTATGCCAATCGTCGACAATCCCTACGATTTCGGGCGCATTGCGGCCACGAACGCCATCAGCGACATTTTTGCGATGGGCGGTAAGCCGATCATGGCGATTGCGATCCTTGGCTGGCCGATTAACACCCTGGCCCCGGAGATCGCCCGCGACGTGATCGAGGGCGGGCGTTTCGCCTGCCAGCAGGCGGGGATCGCCCTGGCGGGTGGCCACTCCATTGATGCCCCGGAGCCGATTTTTGGCCTGGCGGTGACCGGCGTGGTGCCAACGGAGCGCGTCAAGCGTAACAGCACCGCGGAAGCGGGCTGCAAGCTGTTCCTCACCAAGCCGCTGGGCATTGGCGTACTCACCACCGCCGAGAAAAAATCGCTGCTGTTGCCTGAGCACAAAGGGCTGGCAACAGAGGTGATGTGCCAGATGAACCTTGCCGGTGCTGCCTTTGCCGACATCGAGGGGGTGAAGGCGATGACCGACGTCACCGGTTTTGGGCTGCTGGGCCACCTGAGCGAAGTGTGCCAGGGCGCAGGCGTGCAGGCGCAGGTCTGGTATCAGGACGTGCCGAAGCTGCCGGGCGTGGAAGCCTACATTGCGCAAGGCGCGGTCCCGGGTGGCACACAGCGTAACTTCGCCAGCTACGGCCATCTGATGGGCGAGATGCCTGCCGAGTGGCGCGATCTGCTGTGCGACCCGCAGACCTCCGGCGGCCTGCTGCTGGCCGTGACGCCAGACGCCGAAGAGGCAGTGCGCGCGACCGCCGCCGAGTTCGGTATTACCCTGACCGCCATTGGCGAGCTGGTGACCGCTCGCGGTGGCCGTCCGATGATTGAGATCCGTTAATTCAATGCGGTTATTTATTGCCGAAAAACCCAGCCTCGCCCGGGCGATTGCGGACGTTTTACCCAAACCGCATCGCAAGGGTGACGGCTACATTGAGTGCGGAAACGGCCAGGTGGTCACCTGGTGTATCGGCCACCTGCTGGAGCAGGCCCAGCCGGACGCCTACGACAGCCGCTATGCGCGCTGGAATCTTAACGATCTGCCCATCGTGCCGGAGAAGTGGCAGCTGCAGCCGCGCCCGTCGGTCACCAAACAGCTCAACGTCATTAAGCGGTTGCTGAACGAGGCATCCGAGGTGATCCACGCCGGTGACCCGGACAGGGAAGGGCAGTTGCTGGTGGACGAGGTGCTGGATTACCTGAGTCTGGCGCCGGAAAAACGCCAGCAGGTGCAGCGCTGTCTGATTAACGACCTCAACCCGCAGGCGGTAGAGCGGGCCATCACCCGTCTGCGCGCCAACAGCGAGTTTGTCCCGCTGTGCGTGTCTGCGCTGGCCCGCGCCCGCGCCGACTGGCTCTACGGCATCAACATGACCCGCGCCTATACCATTCTCGGGCGCAACGCGGGTTATCAGGGGGTGCTCTCCGTTGGCCGGGTGCAGACGCCGGTGCTGGGGCTGGTGGTGCGTCGCGACGAAGAGATCGAGAACTTTGTCGCCAAAGATTTCTTCGAGGTGAAAGCCCATATTGTCACCCCGAAGGACGAACGCTTTACCGCAGTCTGGCAGCCGAGTGAGGCCTGTGAACCCTACCAGGATGAAGAGGGACGCCTGCTGCATCGTCCGCTGGCCGATCACGTGGTGACCCGCATCCAGGGCCAGCCCGCCGTCGTCACCAGCTATAACGATAAACGGGAATCAGAACCCGCGCCGCTGCCGTTCTCCCTCTCTGCTTTGCAGATCGAGGCGGCAAAACGCTACGGCCTGAGCGCGCAAAACGTACTCGATATCTGCCAGAAGCTGTACGAGACGCACAAACTCATTACCTACCCGCGTTCCGACAGCCGCTACCTGCCAGAAGAGCATTTCGCCGGGCGCCATGCGGTGCTGAACGCCATTGCCGTACACGCCCCCGCTCTCGTGCCACAGCCGGTGGTCAACCCGGATACCCGCAACCGCTGCTGGGACGATAAAAAGGTGGATGCCCACCATGCCATCATTCCCACCGCGCGCAGCAGTTCCGTCAACCTGACGGATAACGAATCGAAGATTTATACCCTCGTGGCCCGCCAGTATCTGATGCAGTTCTGCCCGGATGCGGTGTTCCGCAAGTGCGTCATTGAGCTGGAGATCGCCAAAGGCAAGTTCATTGCCAAAGCCCGTTTTCTGGCGGAAGCAGGGTGGCGCACGCTGCTGGGCAATAAAGAGCGGGATGAGGAGAACGACGGTACGCCGTTGCCGGTGGTGAAAAAAGAGGATGAATTGCTGTGCGAGAAGGGCGAAGTGGTGGAGCGACAGACCCAGCCGCCGCGGCACTTTACCGACGCCACGCTGCTCTCCGCGATGACCGGTATCGCCCGCTTTGTGCAGGATAAAGATCTGAAGAAGATCCTCCGCGCCACTGACGGCCTGGGAACCGAAGCGACCCGCGCCGGGATCATTGAGCTGCTGTTCAAACGCGGTTTTCTGCACAAGAAAGGGCGTTATATCCACTCGACGGATGCCGGAAGGGCGCTGATCCACTCCCTGCCGGAGATGGCCGCGAGGCCGGACATGACCGCCCACTGGGAGTCGGTGCTGACTCAGATCAGCGAAAAGCAGTGTCGCTATCAGGACTTTATGCAGCCGCTGGTGGGTACGCTGTTCGATCTGATCAATCAGGCGCGGAATACCTCGGTAAGGGATTTTCGCGGCATGGTGGCGCCGGGCGGCGACAGGAAGAAAAAATTTAAGAAGAAGAGTGCGGCCTGAGAATTTGTCCGGTGGCGCTGCGCTTACCGGGCCTACGGTTTGAGGTTTTTGTAGGCCGGGTAAGGCGAAGCCGCCACCCGGCACAGCCACACAATCAGATCACACCCTGACCCATCATCGCATCCGCAACCTTCACAAATCCGGCGATGTTCGCGCCGCGAACGTAGTTGGTCTGCTTCTCTTCCCCACCGTACTCGACGCAGGCGTGGTGAATATCGAGCATGATATGGTGCAGACGCGCATCCACTTTCTCCGCCTTCCAGCCCATGCGAGCGGCGTTTTGCGCCATCTCGAGGCCAGAGGTCGCCACGCCGCCCGCGTTAGCCGCTTTACCCGGGGCAAACAGCACGTTCGCTTCCAGGAACAGGTCGGTGGCTTCAATGGTGGTGGGCATGTTGGCCCCTTCAGCTACCGCTTTCACGCCGTTGGCGATAAGCTGGCGCGCGGCATCAACATCCAGTTCGTTCTGGGTGGCGCACGGCAGGGCGATATCCACCGGCACTGACCACGGCTGCTTGCCTTCAAGGTAGGTCAGACCGAATTCACGGGCATAGTCGGCCACGCGACCGTCGCGGCTGGCTTTGATTTCGCACAGGCGCGCCAGTTTTTCGGTTGTAAAGCCCGCTTCATCCACCACGGTGCCGCTGGAGTCGGAGGCGGTGATGACGCGTGCGCCGAACTGCATCGCTTTTTCGATAGCGTACTGAGCCACGTTGCCGGAGCCGGATACGGCGACACGCATGCCCTCAAAGCTCATCCCATGACGCTTCAGCATCGCTTCAGTGAAATAGACCAGACCGTAACCGGTGGCTTCCGGGCGGATCAGGCTGCCGCCGAAGGAGAGGCCTTTCCCGGTAAAGACGCAGGCGCTGTTGTTGGAGAGTTTTTTCATCATCCCGGCCATAAAGCCCACTTCGCGTCCGCCAACCCCGATATCGCCAGCCGGTACGTCGGTGTCGGCGCCCAGGTGACGATAGAGTTCCGTCATCAGCGCCTGGCAGAAACGCATCACTTCGCCTTCGCTCTTGCCTTTCGGATCAAAATCGCTGCCGCCTTTTCCGCCGCCCATCGGCAGGGTGGTCAGGGCATTTTTAAAGGTCTGTTCAAAGCCGAGGAACTTCAGAATCGACAGGTTTACCGACGGATGGAAACGCATGCCCCCCTTGAACGGGCCGATCGCCGAGTTGAACTGTACGCGCCAGGCACGGTTAACCTGTACCTGGTTGCGGTCATCAACCCAGACCACGCGGAACTGGATCACGCGTTCAGGTTCAACCAGGCGCTCAAGCAGGGACATCTGACGATAGCGGGGATTTTGTTCCAGGAATGGCCAGAGGGTGGTCATCACTTCGCGGACGGCCTGAGCAAATTCGCTCTGATGCGGGTCACGCTGCTGAACACGATTCAGAAAGGAGTCAAGGGAGCAAGCCTGGTCCATAACTATAAGTTCCTCTAATATATTGGGATTATTTAATTTGTAACAAATATCTTCGTGATGTTGTGTTTTTCGACTATACCACCCGACAGGCTTTGTGACGCAAGCTAAATTTCGTCCTCAAGTTAAATTCATTAAACGCGCCGGGTCATAATAAAAAACGATGACCGAAGGGGGGATTAAAGCTTCGCGCTGTTTTTACCGTTATAGTGAATATCAGGACATAACAGGAAGAAGCGTCGATGAAGCGTATTGTGATGGCTGTTTTGCTTGGGGTTTTCGCGGCTGGCAGTCAGGCCGATCAGCGGTTTGGAACCGGGGTGGATGTGAATATCCCGCCGGAGATCTTCAGCTCCAGCGGTCAGCGTCCACCGCCGTGTAACCAGTGCTGCATCTATCAGGATCAGAACTATTCAGAAGGGGCGGTGGTAAAAGCCGAGGGGGTCCTGTTGCAGTGCCAGCGCGATCCTAACGCCCTGAGTACGAATCCGCTGGTGTGGCGTCGCGTAAGAGAATAAACGCCTGTAACAAAGGGATATCTGCCGGGGCGAGGTTGTAATCCAGCGCCTCGTGCGGTGAACACCATACCAGCTGGCTGTGATAGCGCGTTTCCGGCGTGCCGGTGAATTCCGCGACGTGCCAGGCGTGTAGGTTAATCAGTCGCTGGGACACTTCCCGTTGATGGCTGGCGATATACTCTGCGGGGCAGGCCTCAATGCCCAACTCCTCGCGCAGTTCACGCACTAATGCCGCGGGCTGGGTTTCCCCCGCCTCCACTTTTCCCCCGGCAAACTCCCACAGACCGGGCTGATCCGCATGCAGCGGGCGTTGCGCCAGTAAAATTTTGCCATCCCGTTCGAGAATAGCGCAGACAACATCGAGTGTTTTTAGCATGGTCGTCAATAATAAATAAAAGAAAAAGAGTTAGGATCTGCGCACTTAACACGCCAGGAGCATCCTGTGAACGAGAGACCACCCGTCTGGGTTAAACCCATCGAATCCATTCCCACCATTCTAACGCCTGTCGCGGCAATGCAGAAAAAACATTATGGCGCAGTGCTTAATCCGCTGCGCTGGTGGGGAAGAATGCCCCGGCTGTTCTGGCTGGTGGCGCTGTTTGTAGGCTTTCTGGAACGCAAAAAATCGCCCCTTGAGCCGGTACTGCGTTCGCTGCTGATGACCCGCGTCTCGCAGATCTGCCACTGCGCCTTTTGCATCGATGCCAACGCGCTGCGCCTGGCGGAACGCAGCGGCGGGCTGGATAAGGTGCAGGCCGTCGCGACATGGCGAGACAGCAGCCTGTTCAGCGATAAGGAGCGCGCCGCGCTAGCCTATGCGGAAGCCGTTACCGCCACACCGCCGGTGGTGGATGAGGCCACCAAAGCGGCGCTGCGCCAGTACTTCAATGACGAGGCGATTACCGAGATGACGGCGCTGATTGGTTTTCAGAATTTATCCGCCCGCTTTAACGCGGCGCTGGATATCCCCTCCCAGGGGTTGTGCGCGATAAGAGGAGAAAAACAGGATGCTTGACCGCCACCTTCATCCGCGCATCAAGCCGCTGCTCAACCGGCTGGTCGCAACCCTGGATAAACCGGGCATCACCCCGGACGGTATTACGCTGATGGGCTTTGCCATCGGGGTACTGGCGCTGCCGTTTCTGGCGCTGGGCTGGTACCTGGCGGCGCTGGTGGCCATTGCGCTGAACCGCTTGCTCGATGGGCTGGACGGCGCGCTGGCCCGGCGGCGCGGGCTGAGCGATGCCGGAGGCTTTCTCGATATCTCCCTCGATTTCCTCTTCTATGCCCTGGTGCCCTTTGGCTTTGCCCTGGCGGATCCGGTTAACAATGCGCTGCCTGCCGCCTGGCTGCTGTTTGCCTTTATCGGCACCGGGAGCAGTTTTCTGGCGTTTGCTGCCCTGGCCGCGAAGCATGAGATAGACAATCCAGGCTATGCCCACAAGTCGTTTTACTATCTGGGTGGCCTGACGGAGGGGACGGAAACGCTGCTGCTGTTCGTGCTCATTTGCCTGTTCCCGGCGCATTTCGGGTGGCTGGCGTGGGTGTTTGGCGCGTTGTGCTGGCTCACCACCACAACGCGCATCTGGAGCGGGTATCTGACGCTGAAGGAGGTTCAGCGCCAGCCGTGATCACCGCGAGCTGTCTGGCCCGCGTTCCCCAGCCACTACCGGGTTCTGCGGGTTGCTGCTCCACTCATACCAGCCGCCGTCATAGACGCCGATATGTTTCCAGCCCATCGCCCGGGCATACATAAAGGTTTCTGATGCCCGCCAGCCGGTGCCGCAGTAGAAGGCCACCTGCTGATCCGGCAGAATGTTCCACTGCTTCCACATCCTGGCGATATCATCCGCGCTGCGCATGGTGCCGTCCGGGTTATGGAAATCCTCCATATGGGTCGAGTCGCTTCCGGCGTGGCCCCAGCGGGCACCCTGGATCTCCCCTTTAGGTTTGATGTAGCTGTAGCCGCTGGTGACACCGGTAAACTCCGGCCACGAGCGAACGCTCACCAGCGAAGCGTCCTGACGATGCAGCAGGCCGCGGGCCTGTTCGGTGCTCAGCATCAGCTGCGGCTGACCGGGGATCGGCGCGCCAAAATCGGCGGCGGGTTTGACCTTGTCGGGCGTGCCGCGCTCGACCGGCAGCTTCGCGTCATCCCACGTTTTCCAGCCGCCGTCCAGCAGGCGTACATCTTTCACGCCGGCATACAGCATGATCTGAGCCACGCGCGCGGCGGCGTAGACATCGCGTCCGTAGAGGATCACCGTGGTGTCATGGCGGATGCCGTGTTTCGCCAGCATCGCCTTCAGATCGGCATCAGAGACCTTGTTCCACAGCGGCTCGCTTTCTACTTCGTTGGTGTCGATATAGTCCGCGCCGGGAATGTGGCTCAACAGGTAAAATTTCGGCGCACCCCAGGCGGCCTCAATCACTTTCCACTCGCCGGCAGGGGCGGCAGGGACCGTTTTTCCCTGCTGGAGCTGATGCAGCCACTGGGGATAGACCAGCTGTTCGAAATGGGCGAGACGCTGCAGGCGAGACGGGGTTTGCAGGGCATCACCGAGCAGGGTGATGTGGCTGAAGCCTGCCTCAGTCAGCCGCGCCTTCACGGCCTGGTTATCGCTCTCGCTGCCATATAATGCGATGGGGGTGGTCAGCGTCAGTTGATGCCGCATGGCCCAGGCTTTCAGCTGCGCCTCAGACATGGCACCCAGCCAGCTGGCAGAGAGGTTAAGAGCCGAAGGCTCATGTCCGGATGGGCCGTTCAGCCTCTGGGGCCAGCCGTTGTAAAAGGCGCTGATGCGGGTATCGATCACCGCGCCTTTCTGCTGCTGAAGCTCTGCAAGTGTGAGGGAGGGCGCCATATCAGCGGCAAAAGAGAAGAAAGAGGCGAGACCTAACGCGGCGGTCAGCGCGGTCAGTTGAGAAACACGTTTCATCGAAATGCCCGTCGTAAGAAAAAAGAGCGGTGATTGTGGCAATCCTCCCGACAAAAAACGTTGCGTTTGCGCAGGTTGCCATGGGATTCATTGCCAGTTCTCCATCGCCAGCACCCGACCCTCAGCGGGAATATCCTCTTCATCGTGGGTCACCTGAACGACGGGAATGCGCCGGGCGCGCACTTCGGCAAATACCCAGCGGCGAAACTGGTCGCGCAGCGTTTTATCCAGGCGGCTAAAGGGTTCATCAAGCAGCAACGCCTGGGGCTGGGCCAGCAGCGCGCGCAGCAGGCTGACCCGGGCACGCTGCCCGCCGGACAGCGTGGCGGGATCGCGCTGAAAGAAACCGGGCAAATCGGCGGCATCCAGCGCCGCGATTACCTGCTGTTTACGCTGCTCCCCTTTGATGGACGCCGGAAGCGCCAGCAGCAAATTCTGTCCGACGCTGAAATGATCAAAAAGCAGTGCATCCTGAAACAGCAGACCCAGCCCGCGCTGTTCGGTGGGCAGCGTGTCGCAGCGACGGGCGTTGATCCACAGCTCCCCTTCGGCGCGAAAATCAGCGGGCAGGGCACCTACCATCCAGGCAAACAGAGACGATTTGCCGCTGCCGGAAGGGCCCATCAGGGTGAGAATTTCGCCGGGCACCACCGAAAAACTGACGTTGTGCAGCAGCGCCGTCTGACGCAGAGAGAGCGAAACATCCTTGACCACAAGCATTAACGTAACCCCTGTCGAAAACGGCCAACCAGCCGGGCAATCAAAATGCAGGCGGCGAAAATCAGCATCGGCAGCAGCAGTTGCCAGAGCGCCTGGGCTGCCAGCACCGCGCTACTGCCGCCGCTGCTGAGCGCCACCGCGTCGGTGGTGAGGGTGGTAAACCGTCCGCTACCCAGCCACAGGGTGGGCAGATACTGCGCCACGCTGACGGAAAAGCCGACGGCAAACGCCGTCAGTGCCGGGCGGATCATCTGCGGGCATTTGATCAGCCAGAAAATTTTAAGCGATCCCCAGCCGAGGGTGCGGGCTGTCAGGATCAGGCGCGGATCGAGCCTGCGCCACGCCGGTTGCATCACCAGCAGCATCCACGGCAGCACCCACAGTAAATGTCCCCACAGCACGGCGACAAACTGCCCGTCCAGCTGCAACAGCAGCGCCAGCCGGTACTGCCCGGCCACCAGCGGCAGGGCGGGAAGGGCCAGCGGCAGCCAGACCCAAAATCCCCCGCGCTGCGGGCCCCATTCGAGCCAGAGCAGGATCATCCCCAGCGCTATCCCCGCTGAGAGCAGCCCCAGCGTCAGACTCACCCCGGCCGTCTCCCGCGAAACGCTGGCATTGCCCGCCACCAGAACCAGCACCGCGATGCTGGCGATCCCGGCCAGGGGGAGCAGCAGGCCGCAGGCCCGCCCCAGAAGCTGCGGACGCGGCATCGGGCGCTCCCCGGAGATGGCCGGAATGGTGGTGCGCCAGCGCCGCCAGCTGATAAATATCGCGATAGCAATCAGCTCCAGCAGCAGAAGCAGGATCACGCAGACCAGCATTCCCTTCGCCTGCTGGACGTTGTCCCCCTGCGTCAGCCACTGCCACGCCAGCACCGCCAGGGTGGGGGGATTACCCGGCCCGAGGATCAGGGCCACATCCACCACCGACAGCGACCAGGCGATCACCGCCAGCATCACCGCCCCCAGCGCAGGCGCAATGGCGGGCAGGATCAGCCAGCGCAGCGCCTGCCAGCGTCCGTAACCCAGCGATCGCAGGATCGTCACCTTTTGCGCCAGCTCTTTTTCCGGCAGCGAGGCGTAAATCGCCCAGACCACAAAGGCGCTCTCCTTGACGGCGAGGGTCAGCCCCAGCCCGATCCCGTAGCGATCCACTATCGGTGAACAGAGAGAGCAGAGGCGGTAGAGTTCTCCCCCTTCGGCAAATATCAGCAGCACGCTGACGGCAAACGCCACGTGGGGGATCGCCAGCAGCCACGGCAGATGGTTGCACAGGCGTCGCCAGCGGCTGCCGGGCCACAACGCGGCCACCACCGCCAGGGCCAGCATTAGCGCCCCGGCGGCGGCAATCAGGGTGGAAACCAGCGTGGCGGCCAGCGCCTGCGGGATTTGCGGATCGGCGGCCAGCGCCCGCCAGTTCTCAAGGGAGAAGATCGGGGGCAGCAGCAGGCCGAAGGCGGGCAGCAGCGGCAGGTACACCGCCGCCATCAGCAGCCAGGCAAGCCCGCTTAGTGAGTGCCGTAACGACGCAGCCATTCCTGCTCCAGCGCGTTCACCCAGGCGGCATGTGGTTCAGCGAGCGTTGGCGGAAGCTCAGTCGGCATAAACTGGCGCAATTTATCCGCCGCTGCCGCCGGGAGTTTTTGTGGATCCAGCACAGTGGGATCGCCCCAGTTAGCCGGGTCCGCCTTGCGGATCTGTGCCTGCGGCGAGAGCATGAAATTCGCGACGACTTTCGCCCCCGCGCTGGCGGAGGCGTTGGCCGGGATCGCCACAAAATGTACGTTGCCGATCATCCCCTGTTGAAAACCAAAGCTGTAGCTGTCTGCGGGCAGCGCTTTGCTGGCCACTTTCTGCCGGGCGTGGGCCGGGTTAAAGGTGATCGACAGGTTTAAATTGCCGCTGGCCAGCAGGGCATCCATCCGCGCCGGTGAAGGCGGGAAGTCTTTGCCCTCGCGCCACAGGTACGGATGTAGTTTATCGAGATAAGTCCAGAGCGGCGCGGTCACCCGGGCAAAGGTGGCGCCGTCGGGCGGCTGTTTCAGCGCCTCCGGCTGGGTGGTTTGCGTCAGCAGAAGCTGTTCCAGAAACGCGGTGCCGGTAAAGTCGGGCGGGCGCGGATAGGTGATGGTGCCGGGATGTTGCGTGGCGTACGCCAGCAGCGCCTGAGGGTCAGCCAGCGGCTGCGGCAGGCTCTTGCGGCTGGCGATAAAGGTCAGCTGCGCGCTGCCCCACGGAGACTCGGCTCCCTCGGTCGGGATGGCAAAATCCTCCGTCACCGGTTTGGTGGTATCCACATAGCGCCAGTCAGGCAGCATTTGCGCCCAGCCGGTCAGTAACAGCCCGGCGGTTTTGAGGGTGCGGAAGTTCTCGCCGTTGACCCACAGCAGATCCACCGAACCGTTGGTTTTACGCCCGGCGCTGGCCTCGGTCTGGATGCGCTTCACCGCGTCGGCGGCATCCGCCAGACGGACAATCTTCAGGTTTATGGCGTAGTGGCTTTTCATCTCCCCGCTCACCCAGTCCAGGTAGCGGTTCACCGCCTCATCGCCGCCCCAGGCGTTAAACCAGACGGTCTGGCCCCGGGCCTCCTCTTTGATTTTCTGCCAGCCGTCATCGGCCAGCGCGTGTCCTGCCATCAGCAGGCCCGTTAACAACATGCAAAAACGCACACGGCGCATAGTGCCTCTCTGTTATGGAGAAGTGCGGGAAAAGCGGGCGAACAGCCAGCGGGTGGTAAGCGGCAGCAGCCCCAGTAGCGTAAAGGCAATGACCACGCCGGGGGAAAGGATATCACGCAGCGCGGCGATCTGCCCCAGCTGGTGTCCGGCATTAAGATAGACGATTGCCCCTGGCAGCATGCCGAGCTGACTGACCCACCAGTAGCGCCACAATCCGATCGGGGCGATCCCCGACAGCAGGTTGACCACAAAGAACGGGAACAGCGGCATCAGGCGCAAGGCAAAGAGATAGAACGCCCCGTCCCGCGAGACACCTTCGTTAACCGTGCGCATTGGCCCGGCAAAACGGCGCTGCACCCAGTCCCGCAGCAGGTAGCGGCTGCTCAGCATCGCCAGCGTGGCCCCCAGCGTCGAGGCGAACGACACCAGCACAATCCCCGGCCACAGGCCAAACAGCGCCCCGCCGAGCAGGGTTAACACCGCGGCGCCCGGCAGCGACAGGGTAGTGACCAGCACATAGAGAAGGAAAAAGAGTATGGCGCTTTTCAGCGGCGCCTGCTGGCAGTATAGCTGCAGTGCCTGATGCTGCGCCTGAAGGTTTTCCAGCGTCAGCGTGCCGGGCGGAAGTAGCCTAAAAAGAAGGGTAAAAGCGCCCAGAAGGGCGCAAATAAGCAGAACTTTACCTGGACGTACAGCCATTTATTTCACGTCGAAGGTGGCCCAGACCGGGGCATGGTCGGACGGTTTTTCCATGCTACGGATCTCATAGTCGATCCCGGTTTCGATGCAGCGCTCCGCCAGCGGGCTGCTTGCCAGCAGCAGGTCAATGCGCAGGCCGCGGTTATCATCAAAACCTTTAGAGCGGTAGTCAAACCACGAGAAGCGATCGTGGGTTTCCGGGTTGGCGTTGCGGAAGGTATCCACCAGACCCCAGCCCAGCAGACGCCCCATCCACTCGCGCTCTTCCGGCAGGAAGGAGCATTTCCCGGTGCGCAGCCAGCGCTTGCGGCTGTCCTCGCCGATGCCGATATCCAGATCGGTCGGACTGATGTTCATATCGCCCATGATCAGCACCGGATGATCTTTTTGCAGCTCCGTTTCCAGCAATGACTGCAGATCCTGGTAGAACTTCTCTTTGGCCGGGAATTTCAGCGGATGGTCGCGGCTCTCGCCCTGGGGAAAGTAACCGTTGATCACGGTGACATTACCCAGCGGGGAGGGCACTTCCGCCATGATGATACGGCGCTGGGACTCTTCGTTATCCCCCGGGAAACCGCGACGTACCGAGACAGGCGCCGCTTTGGTCAGCAGGGCCACGCCGTAGTGACCTTTCTGGCCGTGATAAAAGACGTTGTAACCCAGTTTTGCTACCTCTTCGAGGGGGAACATATCGTCGTGAACTTTTGTCTCCTGCAGGCCAATGACGTCAGGCTGATGTTTTTCGACGATGGCCTGCAGTTGATGAGGGCGGGCGCGCAGGCCGTTGATATTAAAAGAGACAAATTTCATAGTCGCTGCCAGTGCAAGGTGAATAGTGCAAGGATGGTAGCAGAATTTCCTCCCTCTGACTGCCGCCGCTGCGTATGTTCCACCCATTACTGCAACAGATCCTGCCGATAGTGCAATTTCTGCACCGTTCTGACGCGTTACGCCCTCCGATGGCGCATAAAAGCTACACAAATTTCGCGAGCGATCACAATTCCAGAATTATATTTGGCCTATGCATAATATTTCTGTTTTTCCTTCGGTAAAGCTGCGCTTGTTGTAAAAATATTCACTTTTTATGCAATAACAGTGAATAACTCCATGTTGTAACCTGTTGATATTTCGTTACCCCCTCCCGTTTATGCATTTTTATCGCTGGCTGGCACGAACGCTGCAATCTACATTCACAGGGCAAACACATAAATATTTAACATTTTATCAACCTTTTATTTACCGGATGAGGTCGCTATGTCTCTGTCAATTACGCGTGAAAACTTTGATGAATGGATGATGCCGGTTTACGCCCCGGCGGCTTTTATTCCGGTACGGGGAGAGGGCTCGCGCCTGTGGGATCAGCAGGGCAAAGAGTATATCGACTTTGCTGGGGGCATTGCGGTTAACGCCCTGGGACATGCTCATCAGGCGCTGCGTCAGGCGCTGAACGACCAGGCGGCAAAGTTCTGGCACACCGGGAATGGCTACACCAACGAGCCTGCGCTGCGCCTGGCGAAAAAACTGATCGACGCCACCTTCGCGGAAAAAGTGTTCTTCTGTAACTCAGGCGCTGAGGCCAACGAAGCGGCACTGAAGCTGGCGCGTAAGTATGCCCACGACAATTTTGGCAGCCACAAAAGCGGCATCGTCGCCTTCAAAAATGCCTTCCACGGCCGCACCCTGTTTACCGTCAGCGCGGGCGGGCAACCCTCTTACTCCCAGGACTTCGCGCCGCTGCCACCGGATATCCGCCACGCGGTCTATAACGATCTGCAGTCCGCCAGCGAGCTGATAGATGAGTCCACCTGCGCGGTGATCGTCGAGCCGATGCAGGGCGAAGGCGGCGTTGTGCCTGCCGACAAAGCGTTCCTGCAGGGGCTGCGCGAGCTGTGCGATCGCCACAACGCGGTGCTGATTTTCGATGAAGTCCAGACCGGCGTCGGCCGCACCGGTGAGCTCTATGCCTATATGCACTACGGCGTGACGCCGGATGTGCTCTCCACCGCCAAAGCGCTGGGCGGCGGCTTCCCTGTCGGGGCAATGCTCACCACCGATAAATTTGCCCGGGTGATGACCGTCGGCACCCACGGCACCACCTACGGCGGCAACCCGCTGGCATCGGCGGTGGCCGGTCAGGTGCTGGATATCATCAACACGCCGGAAGTGCTGAACGGCGTGAAGCAGCGTCACGACTGGTTTGTTGAGCGTCTTCAGGCCATCAACAGCAAAACCGGCCTGTTTAAAGAGATTCGCGGTCTGGGGCTGCTGATTGGCTGCGTGCTCACGGATGAATTCGCCGGAAAAGCTAAACTCATTTCACAGGAAGCGGCAAAAGCGGGCGTGATGGTGTTGATCGCCGGGGCTAACGTAGTGCGCTTCGCGCCTGCGCTGGTTGTCAGCGAAGAAGAGGTGCGGACCGGGTTAGATCGCTTTGCGCTGGCCTGCGAACAGGTGAAGTCCGGGGTGTCATCATGATGGTCATCCGTCCCATTGAGCGCGGGGATCTCTCCGCCCTCATGCAGCTTGCCGGTAAGACGGGAGGCGGGCTAACCTCGCTTCCCGTTGACGAAAACACGCTCTCGGCGCGCATTGAGCGCTCCATCGAGACCTGGCAAGGGACGCTGCCGAAAGGCGAACAGGGCTACGTGTTTGTGCTGGAAGATACCGTTACCGGCACCGTGGCGGGGATCTGCGCCATTGAGGTGGCGGTAGGTCTGAACGATCCCTGGTATAACTACCGTGTGGGCACCCTGGTGCATGCCTCGAAAGAGCTGAACGTCTACAATGCGCTGCCCACGCTGTTTCTCAGTAACGATCACACCGGTAGCAGCGAGCTCTGCTCGCTGTTTCTCGACCCGGAGTGGCGCAAAGAGGGCAACGGCTATCTGCTCTCCAAATCGCGCTTTCTGTTTATGGCCGCCTTCCGCGATCGCTTTAACGAAAAAGTGGTTGCCGAGATGCGCGGCGTCATCGACGAAACAGGCTTCTCGCCGTTCTGGAAAAGCCTGGGCGAGCGCTTCTTCTCCATGGAGTTCAGCAAGGCGGACTACCTGTGCGGCACCGGGCAGAAAGCTTTTATCGCCGAGTTGATGCCAAAACATCCCATCTACACCCATTTCCTCAGCCCCGAGGCGCAGGCGGTAATTGGCGAGGTCCATCCGCATACCGCGCCGGCCCGCGCGGTGCTGGAAAAAGAGGGCTTCCGCTACCGTAACTATGTCGACATCTTCGACGGCGGCCCGACGCTGGAGTGTGATATCGACCGGGTGCGGGCGATCCGCAAAAGCCGTCTGGTGGAGGTGGCCGAGGGGCAGCCCGCGCCGGGTGAGTTTCCGGCCTGCCTGGTGGCGAACGAACAATATGACAGCTATCGCGCCACGCTGATCCGCGTGGACCCCGAATGTGAACGTCTGGTGCTGACCGCAGCGCAACTGGATGCCCTGAAATGTTGCGCTGGCGATCGTATTCGCATGGTGCGTCTGTGCCCCGAGGAGAAAACGGTATGAACTTATGGATTAACGGTGACTGGGTAACCGGCGAAGGTGAACTTCGCAGCAAACATAACCCGGTGGGGCAGGAGAGATTATGGCAAGGGGCGGATGCCAGCCCCGGGCAGGTTGAGCAGGCGTGCCGCGCCGCGCGCGCCGCGTTCCCCGGCTGGGCGAAGCTGCCGTTCAGCGTTCGTCAGGCGATCGTGGAGAAATTTGCCACCCTGCTGGAGGCAAATAAGCAGGAGCTGACCCGCGTTATTGCCAGCGAAACCGGCAAGCCGCGCTGGGAGGCGGCGACCGAAATTACCGCCATGATCAACAAGGTCGCCATTTCAATTAAGGCGTACCACACCCGCACCGGCGAGCAGCGTACCGAGATGGCGGACGGGGCCGCTACGCTGCGCCATCGTCCGCACGGCGTGCTGGCGGTGTTTGGCCCCTATAACTTCCCCGGCCATCTGCCGAATGGCCACATCGTGCCCGCCCTGCTGGCGGGTAACACGGTGATCTTCAAGCCGAGCGAGCTAACGCCCTGGAGCGGCGAGGCGGTGGTCAAACTGTGGGAGCAGGCCGGGCTGCCGCCGGGGGTGCTCAATCTCGTCCAGGGCGGGCGCGAAACCGGTCAGGCGCTGAGTGCGCTGAGCGATATTGACGGGCTGCTCTTTACCGGCAGCGCCGGAACTGGCTATCAGCTGCACCGCCAGCTGGCCGGGCAACCGGAGAAAATTCTCGCCCTTGAGATGGGGGGCAACAATGCGCTGATCGTTGACGATCCGGCGGATATCGATGCCGCGGTCCACCTGACCATCCAGTCAGCCTTTATTACCGCCGGGCAGCGCTGCACCTGCGCCCGTCGGCTGCTGGTCAAACGCGGTGCTGAAGGGGATGCTTTCCTGGCCCGTCTGGTTGAGGTGAGCGGGCGGCTGCTGCCGGGCGCGTGGGATGCCAGCGA
>NZ_JBBCPK010000041.1:0-38333 GCF_037150775.1 Leclercia sp. M50 | reverse complement strand
ATCAGTGCATTAGGCTTGCTGATCGCGACAGCCGGTTCTGCTTTTGCAACCACCTACCCTCTGACGATCGAGAACTGCGGCTATAAAGAGACCTTCACCAAAGCGCCAGAGCGCGTGGTGGCACTGGGCCAGAACACCGTAGAAATTCTCTTACTGCTGGGCCTGCAGGATAAGGTTGCCGCCAGCGCCTTCTGGCCGACCAAAGTGCTGCCTGAACTCGCTGAAAAGAATGAAAAAGTTAAATTGCTGACCGTTGAGATCCCGACGCTGGAGTCTATCCTTGCGCAAAATCCGGACTTCGTTCCGGCCCAGCTGCCGCTGCTACTGGGGCCAGAGAGTAAAGTCGCCAAACGCGAAGATCTGGCCACCGTCGGCGTCAACAGCTACATGTCGCCGGGCATGTGCGCCACCAAAAAAGATATCGGCGATATGTACGGCAGCCGCCAGAAGCTCTGGGATATGACCTTCCTGTATAAAGAGATTGAAGATTTCGCCAAAATCTTTAACGTCGAAGATCGCGGCCAGGCGTTGATTGCCGATTTCAAAAAGCGTGAAGCCGACCTGCGGGCTGAGTTTAGCAAAAACAAGAAAGATCTCTCATTTGTCTTCTGGTTCTCCAGCTCCTCCCCCTCTTCTGACGCCTACGTCGGCGGTAAAAACAGCGCCTCCGGCTTTATTGCTAACGTGCTGGGTGGCCACAACGCTATCACCTCTGAAACGGAATGGCCGACCGTCGGCTGGGAAAGTATTATCGCGGCCAACCCGGACGTGATCGTGGTCTCCAGCCTCGACCGCAACCGCTGGGCGCTGGATAACGCCGAGGAAAAAATCAAATTCCTGAAAAGCGATCCCGCCGTCAGCCAGCTCGACGCGGTGAAAAAAGGCCACATCGTGGTGATGGACGGCCAGGCGATGAACCCGACCATCCGCACCCTCTACGGCGCGGAGCAGATTGGTGAACAGCTCAGAAAAATGGAACTGAATTAATGACCGCGGTAGTACAACAGACCCGCCTGAGCTGGCTGTTGCCAGCTTCGGGTTTCCTGGCGGTGGTCGCGCTGCTGCTGGTTATCGCTTTTGGTGTCAGCGTGGGGGAGTTGTCGATCCCCCTGCAGAGCGTGTTCTACGCCATTACCAATAAGATGGGCTTAACCGAGGTGCCGCTCAATCGCATCTACGAGAGCGTGATCTGGGACTTTCGCCTGAGCCGGGCGCTGGTGGCGGCCTGCTGCGGTGCGGGTCTGGCTATCTGCGGCGCGGTGCTGCAAAGCCTGCTGAAAAACGCCCTCGCCGAACCCTACGTCCTGGGGGTCTCCGCCGGGGCGTCAACCGGGGCGGTCTCCGTGGTCGTGCTGGGCATTGGCAGCGGTACCGTGACGCTTTCCGCCGGGGCCTTCGCCGGGGCGTTTACCGCCTTCGCGTTTGTGGCCCTGCTGACGAACGGTGCCCGCGGCGGCAGTGAACGCACCATCCTTGCCGGGGTTGCCGCCTCGCAACTGTTTAACGCCATCACCGCCTGGACCGTCAGCACCTCGGCCAGCGCCCAGCAGGCGCGCGACGTGATGTTCTGGCTGCTGGGCAGCTTTAGCGGCGTGAGATGGCCCGAGTTCCAGATGGTGCTGGTCGCGGTGCTGGTCGGTCTGGCTGTCTGCCTCTGGTACGCCCGGGCGCTCGACGCCTTCACCTTTGGCGATGATGCCGCCGCCTCGCTGGGGATCGCCGTCCCTTGGGTGCGGCTGATCCTGTTCATCGTTACCGCACTGATGACCGCCACCATCGTCAGCATGGCGGGTTCCATCGGCTTTGTCGGCCTGGTGGTGCCACACATGATGCGCTTCTTCTTTGGCCCGCTGCACCGCACGCTGCTTATCGCCAGCGCGCTGGCGGGTGCCATCCTGATGGTGCTGGCGGATATCGCCTCACGCCTGCTGATCGCTCCGCAAAGCCTGCCGGTGGGCGTCGTTACCGCGCTGGTGGGCGTCCCGTTCTTTGCTGTGATTATCTACCGTTCAAGGAATAAGTGATGAGCATCACTGCTGAAAATATCACCTGGAAGGTGGGTAAAAAGGTCATCGTCGATAATGTCTCGCTGGCGGTATCTCAGGGGCAGACCGTCGGCCTGCTGGGGCCAAACGGTTCAGGCAAATCATCGCTGCTGCGGATCCTGGCCGGTTTACGTCGCCCCCATAGCGGCACCGTCGCGCTGGATGGCAAAAGCATCAATGGCATCCCGAAAAAGCAGCTCGCCCGGCGGGTAGCCTTTGTGGAACAGCATGGCATGACCGACGCCAACATGCGCGTGCGGGACGTGGTAAAGCTGGGACGTATTCCGCACCACTCCCCTTTCTCCGGCTGGACGGCGCAGGATGACGAAACGGTAAACCAGGCGCTGAAGACGGTGGATATGCTGCATCACAGCGAGCAGGGCTGGCTGAGCCTCTCCGGCGGCGAGCGCCAGCGGGTGCACATCGCCCGGGCGCTGGCGCAAATGCCAACCGAGATCCTGCTGGATGAACCCACCAACCACCTGGATATTCACCATCAGATGCAATTGATGCAGTTGATTAGCCAGCTGCCGGTCACCAGCATCGTCGCCATTCACGATCTTAACCACGCCTCTATGTTCTGTGATGCGCTGATCGTGATGCAAAAAGGGCGCGTTGTCGCCAGCGGTACGCCGCAGGCGATCCTGACCGAAGAGCTGCTGTGGGAGATATTCCGGGTGAAAACCCGCATTGAGCTCTCCCCCGATCATGGCAAAAAACATATTCACTTCCTCGTCTGAGGCAAAATAACAGGTGCTATCCATTCGCCCCGCGACGCAACTCTGGCCGCCCGTCTTACTGGGCAGCCAGTTTGTTTTCAATATTGGTTTTTATGCCGTCGTCCCCTTCCTGGCGATTTTTTTACGCGACGATATGCTGCTCTCCGGCGGCGTTATCGGGCTGGTGCTCGGGCTGCGGACCTTCTCCCAGCAGGGGATGTTTATCGTTGGCGGCGCTCTCTCCGACCGCTACGGCGCGCGCATCATTATTCTTTGCGGCTGCGTTGTGCGGGTGGTGGGCTATCTGCTGCTGGCCTTTGGTTACAGCCTGCCGGTCATTATTGCCGGGGCGTGCCTCACCGGGATCGGGGGCGCGCTCTTCTCCCCCTCCATCGAAGCCTTACTGGCCAAAGCCGGAACCCGCAGCGAGGCGCAGGGAAAACGCAGCCGCGCCGAGTGGTTCGCCCTCTTTGCGGTATGTGGCGAGTTGGGGGCCGTCCTGGGCCCGGTCGCGGGTGCCCTGCTCACCGGCCTGGGTTTTCGTCAGGTGGCGCTGGCCGGGGCCGCGGTCTTCGTGGTGGCGCTGATAGTGCTGTTCTTCTGTTTACCTTCAGGCTCAGCAAAAAACCAGCCGCTGCATATCACCCCCTGGTGGACCACCTTTCGCCAGCCGCGGTTCGTGGCGTTTATCATCGCCTGGAGCAGCTGGCTGTTGAGCTATAACCAGCTCTATCTGGCGCTTCCGGTGGAGATCCAGCGTGCTGGCGGCAGCGAGAAAGATCTTGGCCCGCTGTTTATGCTGGCCTCGGGGCTGGTGATCCTCTTTCAGCTTCCGCTGGCGCGTTTTGCCCGTCGGGTGGGCGCGGTGCGGGTCCTGCCGGTGGGTTTTCTGCTTATCGCCGCCGCGTTTCTGAGCGTCGCGCTCTTTGCACCCTCCGAACCGGCAACCGGCTGGCTGCGTCTGCTGCCTGCGGCCTGTTTTGTCACCCTGCTGACCACCGGCCAGATGCTGCTGGTGCCGGCGGGCAAAGATGTGGTGCCGTGGTTTGCGAGTGAATCGACTTTAGGCGCGCACTATGGCGCACTGGCTACCGCTGGGGGCTGCGCGGTGCTGGCGGGAAATTTATTGCTCGGCGATCTGCTCGATCGGGCGCTGACGCCTTCCGCCGGGGCGATCGTTCCGTGGCTGGTGTTGGCGGTGTTTCCACTGTGCAGTGCAATTGCCATGGTCGTTATCTGCCGCCCGATGCGCAGGGCGCGACGCTAGTCGGCTGACGCCACAGCATGCGCGGCCCTGCCCGGCGCATCATCTGCTCATCTTCTACATAAGACACCCATTCGCCAGATGCCCGAATAAATCGAAGGACAACAGTGAATGCTACTCGGTTTAATGAAAACCAGATTCTTGATGCAGTCTCGATTGTATTCACACTATGATTACAACAAAACACAATCCAAAAAAACATTGCAATTCAATAAGATAACAATACATCTGGTGATTATCATCACAGAATTGCATGCTTATAAAAAAATCAAATACGATTTTTTTGGTATTTATATCCGTTTAAAATTTAAATTTTATGTGAATAAACTATCCAAAAACTCATATTTAAACAAAAACTCTGTTTTACTCTTTGAACAAATAGATGCCCGTTTTTAGTCGCTCCCCTCCCCAGCATTCCATTAACATTATTGGAACACCACCCAAACGAGGCATCATGATGCTATTCGATATTCCTTCAGATGACGTTCTTTATAAGGCATTGATTGAACGGGATCCTTCCTATGAAGGCTTTGCATATGTGGGGGTCAAAAGCACAGGTATCTTCTGCAAGCTGACCTGTCCTGCCAGAAAACCCAAAAAAGAAAATTCAACCTTTTATTCATCTATAGGTTCAGCGCTGGAAGCCGGGTTCAGACCTTGCAAACGCTGTAGGCCGATGGCTATCGGACTAACTCGTGAGCCTATGATCGACAAGCTACTGGATGAGCTGGAAAGTAACACTGATAAAAAGTGGTCCGAAGGTGCCATTGCAGAAATGGGATTCGATCCGTCGACAGTCAGGCGGGCATTCAGACGTCAGTTTGGCATTACTTTTTTAGAAATTGCCCGGCAGAGAAGGATTGGGAAAAGTGTGGAGTCTCTGACTGACGGATCAAAAGTAATCGATGCACAATTAACAGCCAATTATGATTCAGGAAGCGGATTTCGTAATGCAATATCGCGGCATATCGGTGTTTCTCCCAAAAATGCTCATAATAGATTTTACCTTAAAGCAGACTGGATAGAGACCCCTATCGGAACAATGATCGCCATTGCGGATAAATACTCTCTTTATTTACTGGAATTTCTCGACAGAAAAGCGCTGCCAGGCGAAATGGAAAAACTTAAAAAAATCACCAACGCCGAAATTGTTATGGGCCGCGAAGCCCCCATCGATCTCGTTGAGAAAGAGCTTAACTTATACTTCGAGGGTAGAATTTTCCATTTTAATACACCCTTAGCAGAATTTGGCACAAGATTTACAAGAGGAGTCTGGGATGCACTGAGAAAAATTCCTATGGGCGAATTAAGAAGTTATTCAGATATTGCTAAAGAGCTAGGCAATACCACGGCTTGTCGGGCAGTTGCCCGAGCTAATGGAGCAAATCAAATCTCCATTTTAATCCCATGCCATAGAGTAATTGGCGCAGACGGAACATTAACAGGATATGGTGGTGGGCTGTGGCGTAAGAAATGGTTAATTGAGCATGAACGCAGAATTTCAAATAACTGAGAGGCAATATGAATAAGCACATCGAATCATTTCATATATTACACAGGAAGGATTACCCACTTTTTCTCTATAATATCTGGGATGCAGGTTCGGCAAAAATTCTTGCCACTAATGGCGCAGAGGCGATTGCGACCAGCAGCTGGTCTGTTGCGGAGGCGCAGGGATACACTGACGGGCAATCCATGCCTTTTGATGAGTTACTTATAATTGTAAAAAATATTGTTAAAGCGGTAAACCTTCCAGTCACTGTCGACTTCGAAAGCGGATACGCTCAGGCATTAAAAGAGGTTTGTGAAAACTTCTCTGCGTTGATTGATGTCGGAGTCGCAGGCGTTAACTTTGAGGACCAAAATATCGCTCAGGGTGGTATATTCGGGATAGATGAACAATCTGAAAGAATAACAGCCCTGAGAAAAACAGCAGATAAAATGGGGGTTAATGTTTTCATTAATGCCAGAACAGATATTTTCTTGCAAGAAGGTGACCAGAACAAACATACCAATTTACTAGAAGCCGTCATCCACAGAGGACGTGCATATCGTGAGGCTGGCGCAAATGGATTATTTATTCCTGGCACCACAGACCATTATTTAATAAAACAAGTTTGTTCGGCAGTCGATTTACCAGTAAACATAATGGATTTAAGTAGTATACCGGACCTTCAGGCTTACAGTAAATCTGGTGTTAAACGTGTAAGTATCGGTCCAAAGTCCTGGATTGAATGTAGTGCAGAACTAAAAGATAAAGCTATAAAAATTTATCGCTAGATTTACCTAAACCTCTTCATTCAGGAATTATTAATTTCAGTTTTCAGAATTGTATTGCCGGGGAAAGGCCAGTGATGGATATTAACTCTTTCCAGACCTGATATATCAGCAAGAAAAATGCATTCAGTCGATTTAATGATGGTCGATTGTGGACCATCTTATCTCGCCGTTAATGTGGCAATCTGTCGCCCGATGCGCAGGCCGCGCACCTGAATGGTTACTTTTTCGGGCGGTACTTTTCCGGCAGCTCGGGCACCGGGCGGCGATCGTCAATCAGATGGCGAATCGTCAGAATCGGGTGACGCCAGAGCATGCGCGGCCCCGCCCAACGCATGACCTGCTTCATCTCTTCACGCTTAGCGGGCTGGTAGCAATGGACCGGGCACTGCTTGCAGGCCGGTTTCTCTTCACCAAACACGCATTTATCCAGCCGCTTGTCGGCATACGCATTCAGCGCTGCGTAATGCCCCGCCTCTTTAGATGCCTGCGGGCACTGCTTTTCATAGAGCGCGATCATCTTACGGATGGTCTCTTTTTCGCGCGCGATCCGTTTTCCTGCCATAGCCTGATACTCACTGATAAGTTGTATGCATAATACCTTTTTAAATCGGGAAGTTCAGCCCGATTTCATATTTTACATTTCGTTTTCTGAAGACGCTTCGCAGTTCTGCGTTTGTCTCAGGTTCATTTTACTGGCATTTTATACAGGTATTTTTTATCACCTGATCCTTGCCTGAGAAAAAGGAGTTTCTATGTCAGATATCAGCATTTCCAGACCCAGCCGTCAGCTCACTGTAGGGTATTTCAGAAAGCGTCATGAGGATCGCAAGACCAAGATCCCGACCCGCTACAGCGTACACGCCGCGTTGAGTTTAAAGGGCGACTGGCTGGAAGAGGCCGGTTTTAAAACCCATTCCCGGGTACGGGTGCTGGTTGAACAAGGAAAACTGGTGATTGAGCTGGTCGGCGAAGAGCCGGACTAAGGCGGTGACATTTTGCTGCGCCGGGCCATTTTTTCATGCGACAATAGCGGTAATACACGACCCTAACGTCGCCTGAACAGCACTGTTTTCAAAGAAATGGACATCATCACTCCATGACCACTACCGATAATTTTGACGCCCATACCCCTATGATGCAGCAGTACCTGAAGCTGAAAGCTCAGCATCCGGAGATCCTGCTCTTTTACCGGATGGGCGACTTTTACGAGCTGTTTTATGACGATGCGAAACGCGCCTCGCAGCTGCTCGACATCTCCCTGACCAAACGCGGCGCCTCGGCCGGTGAACCCATCCCGATGGCCGGTATTCCGCATCATGCGGTAGAGAACTACCTGGCGAAGCTGGTTAACCAGGGTGAATCAGTCGCCATCTGCGAACAGATTGGCGATCCGGCCACCTCGAAGGGCCCGGTCGAGCGCAAAGTGGTGCGTATCGTCACGCCGGGCACCATCAGCGATGAAGCGCTGTTACAGGAGCGCCAGGATAACCTCCTTGCCGCCATCTGGCAGGAGAGCAAAGGTTTCGGTTACGCCACGCTGGATATCAGCTCCGGGCGTTTTCGCCTGAGCGAACCGGCCGACCGCGAAACCATGGCGGCTGAACTGCAACGCACCAATCCTGCGGAGCTGCTCTATGCCGAAGATTTCGCCGAGATGGGGCTGCTTGAAGGGCGTCGCGGCCTGCGTCGCCGTCCGCTGTGGGAGTTTGAAATCGACACCGCGCGTCAACAGCTCAATCTGCAATTTGGCACTCGCGATCTGACCGGCTTTGGCGTAGAAAACGCGCCGCGCGGCCTGTGCGCCGCGGGCTGTTTGCTGCAGTACGTAAAAGATACCCAGCGCACCACCCTGCCGCATATCCGCTCCATTACGATTGAACGCCAGCAGGACAGCATCATTATGGATGCCGCCACCCGCCGCAATCTGGAGATCACCCAGAATTTAGCCGGTGGTGTGGAGAACACCCTCGCCTCGGTACTCGACAGCACCGTCACCCCGATGGGCAGCCGTATGCTGAAACGCTGGCTGCATATGCCGGTCCGCGATATTGCCACGCTCACCGCGCGCCAGCAGACCATTGGCGCCCTGCAGGATCGGTATAGCGACCTTCAGCCGGTATTGCGTCAGGTGGGCGATCTGGAACGTATTCTGGCACGACTGGCGCTGCGCACCGCACGCCCGCGCGATTTAGCCCGCATGCGCCATGCCTTCCAGCAACTGCCTGAACTGCGCAGCCAGCTGGCGGAGATCGACTGCGCCCCGGTGCAAAAGCTGCGCGAGGCGATGGGCGAATTTAGCGAACTGCGTGAACTGCTGGAAAAGGCCATTATCGATGCCCCGCCGGTTCTGGTGCGTGACGGCGGCGTGATTGCCCCGGGGTACAACGAAGAGCTGGACGAGTGGCGCTCGCTGGCCGATGGTGCGACGGACTATCTGGATAAGCTGGAGATCCGCGAGCGTGAGCGCCTTGGGCTGGACACCCTGAAAGTGGGTTACAACGCAGTGCACGGCTACTTTATTCAGATCAGCCGTGGACAGAGCCACCTGGCTCCTATTCACTACGTGCGCCGCCAGACGCTGAAAAACGCCGAGCGCTACATTATTCCGGAGCTGAAAGAGTACGAAGACAAAGTGCTTACCTCAAAAGGCAAAGCGCTGGCGCTGGAAAAACAGCTCTATGACGCCCTGTTCGACATCCTGATGCCGCACCTTGCGGATTTGCAGCAGAGCGCCACGGCGCTGGCCGAGCTGGATGTACTGGTCAACCTGGCAGAACGTGCCGAGACGCTGAACTACTGCTGCCCAACCTTCACCGATAAGCCAGGCGTGCGCATTACCGAAGGGCGCCACCCGGTGGTGGAACAGGTACTGAACGAACCGTTTATCGCCAACCCGCTGAACCTGTCGCCGCAGCGCCGGATGCTGATTATTACCGGGCCAAACATGGGCGGTAAAAGTACCTATATGCGCCAGACGGCACTGATTGCGCTGCTGGCCTACATCGGCAGCTACGTTCCGGCGCAAAAGGTGGAGATTGGCCCTATCGACCGTATCTTTACCCGCGTGGGCGCGGCGGACGATCTGGCGAGCGGTCGCTCCACCTTTATGGTCGAGATGACCGAAACGGCAAATATCCTGCACAACGCCACGGAGTACAGCCTGGTGCTGATGGATGAGATTGGTCGCGGCACCTCCACCTACGACGGGCTCTCGCTGGCGTGGGCCTGTGCCGAAAGCCTGGCCAATAAGATCAAAGCCCTGACCCTGTTTGCCACCCACTACTTCGAGCTGACGCAACTGCCGGAGAAGATGGAGGGCGTGGCGAACGTGCATCTGGATGCGCTGGAGCACGGCGATACCATCGCCTTTATGCACAGCGTACAGGATGGCGCGGCGAGCAAAAGCTACGGTCTGGCGGTGGCGGCGCTGGCGGGCGTGCCGAAAGAGGTGATCAAGCGGGCCCGTCAGAAGCTGCGCGAACTGGAAAGCCTGGCGCCAAACGCAGCGGCTACCCAGGTAGATGGCACCCAGATGTCTCTGCTGGTCCCTGCCGAAGAGACCTCCCCGGCGCTGGAAGCACTGGAGAACCTCGACCCCGATTCTCTGACACCACGTCAGGCGCTGGAGTGGATTTATCGGTTGAAAAATCTGGTCTAGCGCTCTGCGGTATGTCTTGCCCGGTGGCGCTATCGCTTACCGGGCCTACAAAAGACGCTGGATCCCAGGCCGGGTAAGGCGTAGCCGCCACCCGGCTTTTTTATCCGCGCTTATCTTCCGCCAGCAATGGCGGAATGGTCGGCACCTGCGGGGCATCGTCGATATCTTTCTGCGTCATGCGAAACGCTTCGGGATAGTGCTCGCGGCTGGTGCGGCGCAGCGGCTCGGTATCGCGCCAGGTATACAGACAGTGCTGGCACTGATACACCGTCCAGACATCTTTAACCGGCGACGTCGCCATCACCTCAATATGTTCATCGGCACAACGTGGACAAATCATTTTCCCCTCCTTATTTACGTGCGGCCAGCATCGCGGTCAGTTTTTCAGCCCAGGCTTTGGTTTCAGGCAGATCCTGTACCGGCTGGCTGTAGTGTCCACGCATATCGGGTGCAACCGGTGTGGTGGCGTCGATAATCAGTTTGTCGGTGATCCCCGCCGGACTTGAACCCGGATCCAGCTCCAGCACCGACATGTTCGGCAGCTGCACCAGATCCCCCGCGGCGTTCACCTTCGACGACAGGGCCCACATCACCTGCGGCAGGTTGAATGGATCGACATCCTCGTCCACCATGATCACCATCTTCACGTAGCCCAGGCCATGCGGCGTGGTCATTGCCCGCAGCCCCACGGCGCGGGCAAAACCGCCGTAACGTTTTTTAGTGGAGATAATTGCCAGCAGGCCGTGGGTGTACATCGCGTTCACCGCCTGCACTTCCGGGAATTCAGCTTTCAGCTGCTGGTAGAGCGGCACGCAGGTTGCCGGGCCCATCAGGTAGTCGATTTCGGTCCACGGCATCCCGAGATAGAGCGACTCAAAAATCGGTTTTGTGCGGTAAGAGACTCTATCGATGCGCACCACGGTCATGTTACGGCCACCGGAGTAGTGCCCGGTGAACTCCCCGAACGGCCCTTCGATTTCGCGTTTGCGGCCCTCAATCACCCCTTCGAGGATCACTTCCGAACCCCATGGCACGTCAAAACCGGTCAGCGGTGCGGTAGCGATCGGATACGGGCTTTCGCGCAGCGCTCCCGCCATCTCATATTCTGATTGATCGTACTTGAGCGGCGTCGCCCCCATCAGGGTGATGATCGGGTCATTGCCCAGGGTGATCGCAATCGGCAGATCCTGCCCACGCTCTTCTGCTTTATGCAAATGCAGGGCGATGTCATGCATCGGCACCGGCTGCAGACCCAGCTTGCGTTTGCCCTTCACCTCCATGCGGTAGATGCCGACGTTCTGCTTGCCGAAGTGATCCGGATCGAGGGGATCGCGGGAGACCACACAGGCTTTATCCAGGTAGAAACCACCGTCACCGTCGTTCAGGCGGAACAGCGGCAGAATATCGAACAGATTGATCGCATCGCCATCCACCGTGTTCTCTGCCCAGGCCGGGTTGGCGCGACGCTCCGGCGCAACCGGGAAGTTATCCCAGCGGCGAATAAACTCGTCGATCTGCTTTTTCACTGGCGTATTCGGCGGCAGCCCCAGCGAGATGGCGTGGTTTTGCCAGGATCCGATGGTGTTCATCGTCACGCGTGCGTCGGTAAAGCCGCGGATGTTGTCAAACCAGAGCGCAGGCGCGCCATCCCCAATGCGCCCGGTGGCGTTGGCTGCCGCCGCCAGATCCGGTTCCGCATCGACCTGTTCCGTAATTTTCAGCAGTTGCCCTTGCTCATCGAGCGCCTGCAGGAAGCTTCTCAAATCATCAAATGCCATGTTTATTCTCCTGGGAAAAATGTCTGGCCGCCTGTAACCCCTCCCAGCGACGGGCTTTGTTATGCGTCAGACCAAACTGATCGAGCACCCGGGTCACAATGTGTTGAGTAATGTCATCGGCGGTTTGCGGGTGGTTGTAATAAGCGGGCATCGGCGGCACCATTGCCACGCCCATGCGGGAAAGCGCCAGCATATTTTCAAGATGGATAGTGCTGAGCGGCGTTTCCCGCGGGACCAACACCAGCTTGCGTCCCTCTTTTAACACCACGTCAGCGGCGCGCCCCACCAGCCCTTCGGCATAGCCTGCGCGGATGCCCGCCAGCGTTTTCATGCTGCAGGGAATGACGATCATGCCGTCGGTGCGAAAGGATCCGGATGAGATGGTTGCCCCCTGATCGGCCGGGCTGTGAACCACATCGGCTAATGCAGCAACATCCTGAGCGGTATAGGGCGTTTCCAGTTCAATCGTTGTTTTCGCCCATTTCGACATCACCAGATGGGATTCAACTTCCGGCATGTCGCGAAGCGCCTGCAGCAGCGCCACGCCGAGCGGCGCACCGGTCGCCCCTGTCATCCCAACAATCATTCTCATGCAAAACCTCATTTAATTTGTTCGTATACGAACTTGTTGCTTACCGTACGCCCGGATCTGAACGCTGACAAGATCGTTCGCATGCGATCACACGAAATGGTAAAACGGGCTGCGTTAAATTCGCCGCTGATCGGGGCTATCATAAAGAGATCATTTTTATGCTGGAGAGTTCATGGAACTAAAACAAGAAGCGTTCCACCTGTTACGTCAGCTTTTTCAGCAACATACTGCGCGCTGGCAGCAGGCCTTACCCGAGCTGACTAAGCCGCAATACGCGGTACTGCGTTCTATCGCGGAACATCCGGGCATTGAGCAGGTGGCGTTAACGGAAGTCGCGGTAAGCACCAAAGCGACGCTGGCTGAAATGCTGAGCCGCATGGAGGCGCGCGGGCTGGTGAAACGCGAGCACGATCCGGCAGATAAGCGCCGCCGGTTTGTCTTCCTGACGCCAGAAGGTGAAGCTCTGCTTGCAGGCTGTAAACCGGTTGGCAACACGGTGGATGAGGCGTTTTTAGGACGTCTCAACAAGGCCGAGCGGGAGCAATTCTCTGCGCTTATCAAAAAGATGATGCACGGCTAATTCACGCTGGTGCGCATAAAATCAATAAAGATGCGCACTTTCGCTGGCACATGCCGGGCATCAGGATACACGGCATAGATGCCCTGCTGCGCAAAGGTATATCCAGGTAAAACCGGGACCAGTCTTCCCGCATCAAGCGCATCGCGCACCAGCCATTCCGGCAGTAACGCCACCCCACCTCCCGCAATGGCAAAGGCCATCAGCGCCTGAGCGCTGTCGGCAAACAAACGCGGCGCTTTTTTTATCTCCAGCATTTCAGGCACGCCACTGGCATCTTTCACCTGCCAACGCAGCGGCGAGGCAACACGCTCGTGAATAATCCAGTCGGCCTGCGCCAGTTGCACCAGCGATTTGATCGGATGATTAACGAGCCATTCGGGTGCCGCGACCGGGAGAATGGAGAAGTGCGAAATCAGCGCGGCGTGGTAGCGAGAATCGGCAAGCGTTCCCAGCCGGATGGCCACGTCAAAGCGCTCCGAGATAAGGTCGGCGTGCAGTGACGACGAAACATGACGCACGCGAAGATCCGGATGCTGCTGGCTAAACCTGGCCAGCAGCGGCACCACGGCCTGCGAACCATACTCGGGCGTGGTCGTGATCCGCAGTTCCCCCGTGAGCCCCGCATGGTTGGCGCGGACATCATCCTGCAACTGCTCTGCGTCCTTCAGAAGCGCGACGCTGCGTTGATGAAACAGCACGCCCGCCTCGGTTAACGTCAGTCGTCGGGTGGATCGCAGCAGCAGGGTGACGCCCAGTTCAGCTTCGAGCTGGCGAATATTGAAGCTGACCACCGCTTTTGTCAGACCCATCGCATCCGCTGCCGCCGTGAAACTCCCGGTATCGGCCACCGCAACAAACATCTGCGTACGCAGTAAGTTAATCATCATCACCCTTTATACTGTCAAAATAATTTTGACAGTATATTCCGCTTTGTCAGGTTTATCCGTGCTTTTGGGGCCGATACGATACGCCACCTCACCGGAGGATCCACCATGACGTATCGCAGCAAAGTCGCCACAGTCTACCTGCTGGGCTTTTTTCTGGATTTGATCAACATGTTCATTGCAAGCGTCGCCTTTCCGGCGATGGCTCACGATTTTAACGCCACCCCTTCAGCGCTTGCCTGGGTCAGTAACGGATACATTGCCGGTCTGACGCTGGTGATCCCATTCAGCACCGTGCTTACGCGCCGGATCGGGCCAAAGCGCGTCATCCTGCTCTCGCTTTTTCTGTTCAGCGCAGCCTCTGCGGCGGCAGGCTTGTCTGCAACGCTTGAAAGCCTGATCGCATGGCGCGTGCTGCAAGGGGTGGGAGGTGGCTTATTGATCCCCGTCGGACAGGCGCTGACCTGGCAACAGTTTAAGCCTCACGAACGTGCCCGGCTCTCCTCCGCGGTCATGCTGGTTGCGTTGCTTGCTCCCGCCTGCTCCCCTGCTGTCGGGGGCCTTCTGGTGCAGACGCTAAGCTGGCGATGGATATTTTTCGTCACGCTCCCGGCTGCCCTCACGACCTTTGTTCTGGCCTGTCTGTGGCTTAGACACGAAATGCCCGCGATGAAAGCGGCCAGGTTGCTAAACCTGTCGTTGCTCGCGGACCCGCTTTTGCGATTTTCCATGCTTGTCTATGTCTGTGTGCCCGGTATGTTTATTGGGGTGAACGTCACGGGGATGTTTTATCTTCAGCACGAGGCGAACCTGAGCCCGGCAGCAACGGGAATGCTCATGCTGCCGTGGTCTGTGGCATCGTTTATCGCTATCACAGCGACGGGCCGCTACTTTAACCGCATCGGCCCTCGCCCCCTTATTGTTACAGGTTGCCTGCTCCAGGCGCTGGGTATTCTGCTTTTACTGGGCGTCAGCCCGGACGGCGCGGCGCTGTTACCCACCGTGGCGTTTGTGCTGATGGGGGCCGGGGGAAGCCTGTGCAGCAGCACGGCTCAGAGCAGCGCTTTTCTGACGACGCGCCGGGAAGATATGCCAGACGCCAGCGCCCTGTGGAATCTCAATCGTCAGTTGAGCTTTTTTGCCGGTGCCCTGCTGCTGGCGCAGGCACTGAGCCTGGCGCAGGTCTGGCTGCCGCCGCTCGCCGCATGGCACGGGGCGTTTATTTTTGCCGCAGGCATGACCTTGTTGCCTGTTCTGTACGTTTTTCGTCTTAACAATACGCAGGTCCTCACCCAACTGAGACAGGAGAATTCATGACGCCTTTCGAACACGACATTATCGACCTCCACATTGCGCTTGAAAACTGGTTAGGCAAAGGCGAAGGCGATACCAACGCCCTGCTCGCCCGTTTCAGCCCCGATTTTCTAATGATCCCGCCGGGCGGTGCCCCACTCGACTATCAGGCCCTTGCCAGTTTTTTGGAAAGCCAGCGCGGAAGCCGTCCGGGGCTGAAGATCGTGATTGATGAATTAACGACGTTGCAGACATGGGATAACGGCGCAGTGCTTCACTACCGCGAAACACAAACCCGCCCGGACCAGCCGGTGAATGTGCGCTGGTCCAGCGCCGTCCTGAACCAGAAGGGAGAGACTCTCACCTGGCGTCTGCTACACGAAACCGCAGCGCCTTAAGCAAAAGAAAAAGGCCAGTCTTTCGACTGGCCTTTTTTGACGAAAAGGTGCTTACTCGCGGAACAGCGCTTCGATATTCAGCCCTTGCCCCTGCAGGATTTCACGCAGGCGACGCAGACCTTCTACCTGAATCTGACGAACACGTTCACGGGTCAGGCCGATTTCACGACCGACATCTTCCAGTGTCGCAGCTTCATACCCCAGCAGACCGAAACGACGTGCCAGCACTTCACGCTGTTTGGCGTTCAGTTCGAACAACCATTTGACGATGCTCTGTTTCATATCATCGTCCTGCGTGGTGTCCTCCGGGCCGTTGTCTTTTTCATCGGCCAGGATGTCCAGCAGCGCTTTCTCGGAATCGCCACCTAGCGGGGTGTCGACAGAGGTAATACGCTCGTTGAGACGCAGCATACGGCTAACATCATCAACAGGTTTATCAAGCTGTTCGGCAATCTCTTCCGCGCTTGGCTCGTGGTCCAGCTTATGGGACAACTCGCGCGCGGTACGCAGATAAACGTTCAACTCTTTCACAATGTGAATAGGCAGTCGAATCGTACGGGTCTGGTTCATGATTGCCCGTTCGATGGTCTGTCAGATCCACCACGTCGCATAGGTTGAGAAACGGAACCCACGTTCAGGGTCAAATTTCTCTACTGCGCGGATCAGGCCCAGGTTGCCCTCTTCAATCAGATCCAGCAGAGCCAGACCACGATTGCTGTAACGACGGGCAATCTTAACCACCAGACGCAGGTTACTTTCAATCATGCGACGACGTGAAGCCACATCACCACGTAATGCCCGGCGCGCGAAGTAAACTTCTTCTTCTGCTGTTAACAGTGGGGAGTAACCAATCTCCCCAAGGTAAAGCTGAGTCGCATCCAGCACACGTTGTGTGGCACCCTGCGATAACAGCTCTTCTTCAGCTAAATCGTTATCACTGGGTTCCTCTTCTACTAAGGCTTTTTCGTCAAAAGCCTCTACTCCGTTCTCATCAAATTCCGCGTCTTCATTTAAATCATGAACTTTCAGCGTATTCTGACTCATAAAGGTGGCTCCTACCCGTGATCCCTGGGCGCAACATACCAAAAGATATGTCCCGCCAATTTATCGCTGCGGTAAATACTGCAGCGGGTTTACGGATTTCCCCTTGTAACGAATTTCAAAATGCAAGCGTGTAGAACTGGTTCCGGTGCTACCCATGGTAGCTATTTTCTGCCCCGCCTTAACTTCTTGTTGTTCCCGGACCAGCATCGTATCGTTATGGGCGTAGGCACTCAGGTAATCATCGTTGTGTTTGATGATAATAAGATTACCGTAACCGCGCAGAGCGTTACCGGCGTATACCACGCGTCCATCAGCGGTCGCGATAATAGCCTGTCCCTTACTCCCTGCGATATCGACCCCTTTATTTCCCCCCTCGGAGGAAGAAAAGTTCTCGATAACCTTGCCTTCAGTCGGCCAGCGCCAGGAAGAGATTGGCGAGCTGGACGTCTGACTACTGGCAACGGGTGCGGTAGAGCTAACCACAGGAGCCGTAACGGGTGCTGTAACTACAGTCGCAGTCCCCTTATTGTTCGGCAACATCTTGTTAGCACTCTGTTCACCTGAATCTTCAGAATACGTAATTGTCGGTTGCGACGCAACCACTGTGCTTGATTTTTGCGCAGGCGTCACACTGTTATTTTGCGCTGTGACGTCAGCCGCAGAAACAGTATTGCCTGGCGTTAACGGTGCGCCGGTCGCATTGCCCACCTGTAGCGTCTGGCCGACATTCAGGCCATACGGGGCCGGAACGTTGTTTCGCTCTGCCAGATCGCGGAAATCGTTCCCGGTGATCCAGGCAATATAGAAGAGGGTATCACCGCGTTTCACGGTGTAGGTGCTGCCGCCAGTATAGCTGCCTTTCGGAATGTTCCCATACTTGCGGTTATACACAATGCGGCCATTTTCCGTCTGGACAGGTTGTTCCACTGGCTGAATCTGTACTGGCTGGGTAACCGGACGCTGAACAGGCTGGATTTGCGGAGTTTGTTGCGCCGTTGAGGTGCCCATTTTGGGCGGAGGGGTGATCAGCATGCCACCGGATGAATTACCAGAACCGCTATTACCGCCGACCGAACTGACAGGCGCAGGGGCATTATTCGATGTTGAACAACCTGCCAGCCAGATTGAAACCAGTGACAATGCCGCAACTCGGCTGATGGTGAATTTTGGGCTTCCCGCGCTCATTTATCCCCCAGGATTATTTTTAATTACCAGTGACTTAAAATTACCGTAATGTCACGACGTTTTGCGCCACACCATACGCTGAATTTGCCTGAATAACCCTGGAAAAATCCGAGTCTCAGGCCAGCTCTCCTTTTACCAGAGGCACGAAACGTACGGCTTCTACGGTATCGATAATAAACTCGTTGCCCCGTCGACGAACACGCTTCAACAGTTGGTGTTCATCGCCCACCGGTAAAACGAGGATCCCGCCGTCGTCCAGTTGCGCCATCAGCGCAGCCGGGATCTCAGGCGGTGCAGCCGTCACGATAATGGCATCAAACGGGCCGCGTGCCTTCCAGCCCTGCCAGCCATCCCCGTGACGGGTAGAAACATTATGTAAATCGAGCTGCTTCAGGCGGCGGCGCGCCTGCCACTGCAACCCTTTAATGCGCTCAACCGAGCAGACATGATGCACCAGGTGCGCCAGAATGGCGGTCTGGTATCCAGAACCTGTGCCAATCTCCAGCACCCGCGAGTCCGGGGTCAGCTCCAGCAGCTCGGTCATGCGCGCCACCATATAGGGCTGGGAGATGGTTTGCCCCTGCCCTATCGGCAATGCGACGTTGTCCCACGCTTTGTGCTCAAACGCCTCATCCACAAATTTTTCCCGCGGTACCCGCGAGATGGCGTCCAGCACCCGCTCGTCAGCAATGCCCTGACTGCGTAATTGATTCAGAAGAGTTTGTACACGATTGCTTACCATTGCGAGCTCACCCCGGCGCGATCCAGCCAGCCTGAAACCACATCCTGCGCGTTATGCGCGGTCAAATCGACGTGCAGCGGGGTGACGGAGACGTAGCCTTCATCTACGGCGGCAAAATCGGTATCCGGCCCGGCATCATGTTTTTCGCCCGGCGGACCAATCCAGTACAGCGTGTTGCCGCGCGGATCTTCCTGCGGGATCACTTTATCCGCCGGGTGGCGGCTGCCACAGCGCGTCACGCGGATACCTTTGATTTGATCCAGCGGCAGATCCGGCACGTTGATATTAAGGATGCGGCCGGTGCGCAGCGGTTCACGGCTCAGCGCGCGCAGAATGGCGCAGGTGACCGCGGCGGCGGTGTCATAATGCTGATGGCCGTTAAGCGAGACCGCCAGGGCAGGAAAGCCGAGATGGCGTCCTTCCATGGCGGCCGCCACCGTACCGGAGTAGATCACGTCATCGCCCAGATTGGGTCCGGCATTAATGCCGGAGACCACCACGTCCGGGCGGGGACGCATCAGCGCATTAACCCCCAGAAAGACACAGTCGGTCGGGGTGCCCATCTGCACGGCGATATCACCGTTATCGAAGGTAAAGGTGCGAAGAGACGACTCGAGGGTTAACGAGTTAGAGGCACCGCTGCGGTTACGATCGGGAGCCACCACCTGCACCTCGGCGAACTCACGTAGCGCTTTCGCCAGCGTCTGAATGCCTGGCGCATGGATCCCGTCATCGTTACTCAGCAATATTCGCATAGTCACCCGAAGTGTTGATAAGTTCCCTGACAACACTGGTGGCAAAGCTGCCTGCCGGCAGCCAGAAACGTAGCTCGACGGTTACGTCATCCCACCAGTTCCAGCTCAACTGTTGCGGATAGAGCAGCATCGCCCGGCGTGCCGCTTCGACTTTTTCCCGCACCAGCAGTGAGCATAACTCTGTTTCATCGGCGATGGCAGACTGTTCAAAGCGCAGCGCATCACCCTGCGGACCCCAGTCGCCGGTTCCCGGCAGGGCCGCAGTGATCATCAGCGTTTTTGCCTCGACGCGCGCCTGCACATCGCGCAGCTCTTCGTCAGTGGCGACAAACCAGCTGCCGCGTCCCGCTAATTGTAGCGCATCGCCGACAACAACTTGATTCGCGTCTGTTTTTTTCAGTCGCTCGCTGACGATTTGATTAAACAACGCGCTGCGGGCTGCCGACAACCAAAAACTGCGTTTATTGCGATCGCGCACCGGGGCATTGCTCTGCGCCCAGCGTAGTGCCCCCTGCAGGTTACTGCCGCCGATGCCAAAACGCTGCGCGCCAAAGTAGTTCGGCACACCCTGCGCCTGGATGGCGTTAAGACGCTGTTCTACCTCGTCGCGGTTGCTTACCTCGCGCAGCACCAGGGTAAAGGCGTTGCCCTTTAACGCGCCGAGGCGCAACTTGCGCTTATGGCGGGCATATTCCAGCACCTGGCAGCCTTCGAGCTGGAACTGGCTTAAATCGGGCATCCCGTTCCCCGGCACCCGCGCGCAGAGCCACTGTTCCGTCACGGCGTGTTTGTCTTTCTGCCCGGCGAAGCTTACTTCACGAGCGTGAATTTTCAGGAACTTTGCCAGCGCATCGGCCACAAAACGGGTGTTACAGCCATTCTTCAGGATCCGCACCAGAATGTGCTCGCCCTCGCCATCCGGCTCGAAACCCAGATCCTCGACGACCACAAAATCTTCCGGGTTGGCTTTCAGCAGCCCCGTGCCCTGCGGTTTACCGTGCAGGTAGGTCAGGTTGTCGAAGTCCGTCATTTCACCGCCTTCACCAGCAGCGCCACGGCTTCGCAGGCAATGCCTTCACCACGGCCGGTAAAGCCGAGTTTCTCGGTGGTGGTCGCTTTGACGTTGACGTCGTCCATATGGCAGCCAAGATCTTCGGCAATAAAGACGCGCATCTGAGGAATATGCGGCAGCATTTTCGGCGCCTGGGCAATAATGGTCACATCCACGTTGCCAAGGGTATAGCCTTTGGCCTGAATACGGCGCCAGGCTTCGCGCAGCAGCTCGCGGCTGTCGGCCCCTTTGAAGGCCGGATCGGTATCCGGGAACAGCTTGCCGATATCGCCAAGCGCCGCCGCACCGAGTAGCGCATCGGTTAATGCGTGCAGTGCAACATCGCCATCAGAATGCGCGAGCAGTCCTTTTTCATAAGGGATGCGTACGCCGCCAATGATAATTGGGCCCTCGCCGCCAAAGGCGTGTACGTCAAAACCATGTCCAATTCGCATTATGCCTTCTCCTGATGGGTCGAACGGGTAAGATAAAATTCTGCCAGCTGTAAATCTTCGGGGCGCGTCACCTTTATATTATCTGCGCGCCCTTCAATCAGTTCCGGGTGAAAACCGCAGTACTCCAGCGCCGAGGCTTCGTCGGTGATGGTTGCGCCTTCGTTCAGCGCACGGGTTAAGCAGTGGTGCAACAGCTCGCGAGGGAAAAATTGCGGCGTGAGTGCATGCCAGAGGTCAACGCGCTCCACCGTATGGGCGATGGCCGGCAGGCCGGGCTCGCCGCGTTTCATGGTATCGCGGACCGGCGTGGCCAGAATGCCACCAACGCGGCTGGTTTCGCTGATGGCCAGCAGCCGCGCCAGGTCATCCTGATGCAAACAGGGGCGCGCCGCATCGTGCACCAGTACCCAATGTGCGTCACCGGCGGCTTTCAGTCCCGCCAGCACCGAATCGGCACGCTCTGCGCCACCGTCCACCACGGTCACCTGCGGGTGGCGGGCAAGAGGCAGCGCGGCGAAGCGGGCGTCGCCCGGGCTGATAGCGATAACGACCCGCGTCACGAGTGGGTTCGCCAGCAGCGCCGCCACGGTGTGCTCAAGGATCGTTTTATCACCAATTGAAAGGTATTGTTTAGGACATTCAGTCTGCATGCGCCGGCCAAACCCGGCGGCTGGCACAACGGCGCATACGTTGGAAAAAGTTACTGCCATGGCGTAATCCTGGGCCTGATTATCGAGTGTTTTGTACTGAGCCCTGGTTGCGTTTAGACGCATCCGGCACCAGACGATAGAAGGTTTCGCCCGGCTTAGTCATGCTGAGTTCGTTGCGCGCACGCTCTTCAATGGCTTCCTGTCCGCCATTGAGATCGTCAATTTCCGCAAACAGCTGATCGTTTCGCGCTTTTAATTTGCTGTTTGTTGCCTGCTGCGCCGTCACGTCATCGCTGACGCGACTGTAATCGTGAAGGCCGTTCTTACCGAACCACAGCGAATACTGAAGCCAGACCAGCAGAGCCAGCAACAGCAGCGTAAGTTTACCCATCCTGCCCCCTGAAAAACGGCATCATCATCCCATAACTTTCCCCATGACTCTACATCGGGGCTACAGAGATGCCGCAACATTGCGGGCAAATGTACCACATTTTTTTTGCAGATTCGCGCAAGCCAACAATGTCACATAGTTGGTTACGGTTTGAATTATGGATGAACTTATCCCATGAGCCACAAAAATAACAGTCCCACCATAGCGACCACCGTTAAGACGGTGATAAACGAACTGTAGAGCAGCTTGCCGTGAAGCAGAGAGTGGAGCGCGATCCCTACCACAACGGCAACGGGCATCAGCGCCAGAAAGAAAGGCCAGGTATAAAGGAAGAAAAACAGCGTATTGCTGCCGTAAAACAGGAAAGGGATCCCCAGTGCCATCAGCCATGACGCAAAGCCGACAATCGCCCCAGGAAAAGACCAGGTCGTCTCGTCATGTGCCGATACTGTGTCCGACCCGGTGATGATGTAGTTTTCACTGTTCCGCATAGCTGATCCTGTGACCGTGACATATTGATGGAGATTAAGCATCCCCATCAATACCATCTCAGGATCTGATAATATCGCCCTGCCGGAGCAGGTCTAATAATTGACCCACCAAATTTGTTACCAATTGTTGGCCTTGCAGGTGAATATCGGGGTTTTCCGGCGCTTCGTAAACCGCATCAATGCCGGTGAAGTTCTTCAGCTCGCCAGCGCGGGCCTTTTTGTACAGTCCCTTCGGATCGCGCTGCTCGCATATTTCCAGCGGGGTATCAACAAACACTTCAATGAAGCGGCTGTTCCCCACCCGCTCACGTACCATCTGCCGCTCGGCGCGGTGCGGTGAGATAAAGGCGGTTAACACCACCAGCCCGGCATCGGCCATCAGGCTGGCCACTTCGCCCACCCGACGGATGTTCTCTTTGCGATCCGCATCGCTAAAGCCCAGATCGCTGCACAGCCCGTGGCGCACGTTGTCGCCATCCAGCAGATAGGTGCTGACGCCCGCTTTATGCAGCGCCTCTTCCAGCGCCCCCGCGACGGTGGACTTACCGGACCCCGAGAGCCCGGTAAACCACAGCACAACCCCACGGTGACCGTGGAGCTGTTCGCGTTCGGCCACCGTGACCGGATGAGGATGCCAGACGACGTTCTCATCATGCTGCGCCATTACTTGCCTCCCAGCAGATCGCGCGCGCCCCAGTGCGGGAAGTGTTTGCGCACCAGCGCGTTGAGCTCCAGTTCAAAGGCGCTGAATTCAGACGGCACCGCGCTCGCCTGCGCTTTAGGTTCGCGCACCATCCCTGCGCCAACGGTGACGTTGGTCAGACGATCGATAATAATCAGCCCGCCGGTCACCGGGTTCTGCTGATACTCGTCCAGTACCAGCGGTTCGTCGAAGGTGAAATCCACCAGTCCAATGCCGTTCAGCGGCAGTTCAGTCACGCTGTGCTGCGCCAGATTGTTAATGTCGACCTGATACTGAATGCCGTCGACGCGGGCGCGGGTTTTCTTCCCGGCAATCTTGATGTCGTAGCTCTGGCCCGGGCTCAGCGGCTGCTCGGCCATCCACACCACATCCACCGCGGCGCTCTGTACCGCAGGCAGCGACTCCTGCGCATCCACCAGCAGATCGCCGCGGCTGATATCGATCTCATCTTTCAGCACCAGGGTGACTGCTTCGCCGGCACCCGCTTCCTGCAGATCGCCATCGAAGGTCACGATGCGGGTAATCGCTGACTCAACGCCGGACGGCAGTACCTTCACGCGCTGGTCTACGCGCACGCTGCCGGAGGCAATCGTGCCGGAGAAGCCGCGGAAATCGAGGTTCGGGCGGTTAACGTACTGCACCGGGAAGCGCATCGGCTGCGTATCCACGTCGCGCTGGATCTCAACGGTCTCCAGCACTTCCAGCAGCGTTGGGCCGCTGTACCACGGCATGCTCACGCTCTGGGAAGCGACGTTATCCCCTTCCAGCGCCGAGAGCGGCACAAAGCGGATATCGAGATTGCCCGGCAGCTGCTCGGCAAAGGTCAGGTAGCTTTCGCGGATCTCGTTAAACTTCTCTTCGCTGAAGTTCACCAGATCCATCTTGTTAACCGCCACCACCAGGTGCTTGATCCCCAGCAGCGTGGAGATAAAGCTGTGACGACGGGTCTGATCCAGCACCCCTTTACGGGCATCGATCAGCAGGATCGCCAGGTCACAGGTGGAGGCGCCGGTCGCCATATTGCGGGTGTACTGCTCGTGCCCCGGGGTATCGGCGATGATAAATTTGCGCTTCTCGGTGGAGAAATAGCGATAGGCCACGTCGATGGTGATGCCCTGCTCGCGCTCCGCCTGCAGGCCATCCACCAGCAGGGCCAGATCGAGTTTTTCGCCCTGGGTACCATGACGCTTGCTGTCGTTGTGCAGGGAAGAGAGCTGATCTTCATAGATCTGACGGGTATCGTGCAGCAGACGGCCAATCAGGGTGCTTTTTCCGTCGTCCACGCTGCCGCAGGTCAGAAAACGCAGCAAACTTTTGTGCTGCTGGGCGTGCAGGTAGGCTTCGACGCCGCCTTCATTGGCGATCTGTTGAGCAATAGTGGTATTCATGGCGGCTCCTTAGAAATAACCCTGACGTTTCTTCAGCTCCATCGAGCCTGCCTGGTCGCGGTCAATCACGCGCCCCTGTCGCTCGCTGGTGGTGGAAACCAGCATCTCTTCAATAATCTCCGGCAGCGTTTGCGCGTCGGATTCCACCGCGCCGGTCAGCGGCCAGCAGCCGAGGGTACGGAAGCGCACCATCCGCTTTTTGATCACTTCGCCTGGCTGCAGGTCGATGCGATCGTCGTCGATCATCATCAGCATGCCGTCGCGCTCCAGCACCGGGCGTTCAGCCGCCAGGTACAGAGGAACAATCTCGATATTTTCCAGATAGATGTACTGCCAGATATCCAGCTCGGTCCAGTTGGAGAGCGGGAAGACGCGGATGCTTTCGCCCTTGTTAATCTGGCCGTTGTAGTTGTGCCACAGCTCCGGACGCTGGTTTTTGGGGTCCCAGCGGTGGAAGCGGTCACGGAAGGAGTAGATACGCTCCTTGGCGCGGGATTTCTCTTCATCGCGGCGGGCGCCACCGAAAGCGGCATCAAAGCCGTATTTGTTCAGCGCCTGCTTCAGCCCTTCGGTTTTCATGATATCGGTGTGCTTGGCGCTGCCGTGGACAAACGGGTTAATGCCCATCGCCACCCCTTCCGGGTTTTTATGCACCAGCAGTTCACAGCCGTAGGCTTTGGCGGTACGGTCACGGAACTCATACATTTCGCGGAATTTCCAGCCGGTATCCACGTGCAGCAGCGGGAACGGCAGCGTGCCCGGATAAAACGCTTTACGCGCCAGGTGCAGCATTACGCTGGAGTCTTTGCCGATGGAGTACATCATTACCGGATTTGCAAACTCAGCGGCCACTTCGCGGATAATATGAATACTCTCCGCTTCCAGTTGCCGCAGGTGCGTCAGTCGTTTTTGATCCATAACTGTTCCTTATAAGGCCTGGTGCAACAGGCGTTATTGTTGCAGCCAGTTTTGTCACGGCCTGCGCACAGCAACCGGAGCGTACTCAAGTACGTGAGGATTGCGAGCACAGCCCGGGGCAAAAATGGCAAATAAAATAGCCTGTTGCTCCAGGACTAAGCCAAATTGATAACAGAAGAACTAAAGCCTTCTGTGTCGGTTGTATGTTGGAACCAGGCGAGCGTGCTGTGCAGCTGCACCACTTCCCCCACCACAATCAGGGCGGGCATCGGGGCGTCTTTCGCCAGGGTTGCAAGGTGTTGTAGTGTTCCGATCGACACATGCTGATCGACGCGCGTGCCGCGGGATATCACCGCGACCGGGGTATTCGCATCGCGCCCGTGTCGAATCAGTTGTTCGCCGATCTCCGCCGCTTTCATGGTGCCCATGTAGATGGCGAGGGTCTGACGGCTCTGCGCCAGATGCGTCCAGTCAAACGGGGTGCTGTCGGCCTTGTAGTGGCCGGTGACAAAAGTAACGCTCTGGGCGTAATCACGGTGCGTCAGGGGAATGCCGGCATAAGCCGTGACCGCCGAGGCCGCGGTGATCCCCGGCACTACCTGGAAAGGTACGCCCGCTTCGGCTGCCGCCTGCAATTCTTCGCCACCGCGACCAAAGATGAACGGATCGCCGCCTTTCAGGCGTACCACGGTTTTGCCCGCTTTGGCCGCCGCAATCAGCATCTGGTTGGTATCGTGCTGGGGAACAGCGTGCCCGCCCGCGCGTTTGCCCACACAGATTTGCTCGGCGTCGCGACGAATCAGCTCGCGCACGCCGTCGCTCACCAGGTGGTCATAGAAAACCACATCGGCGTCCTGCAGCACCTGCAACCCCCGCAGGGTCAGCAGGCCAGCATCGCCTGGCCCGGCGCCTACCAGAATAATCTCCCCGCCAGTGCTGCCGGGGTTATCGAGTTCGTCTTCAAGAAGCTGTTGCGCTGCCGTCTCATTACCGGCCTGCATCAGGCTGGCAAAACGGCCACGAAATACGCGCTCCCAGAAGCGACGGCGTTCCGCCACGCTGGTCAGACGGGTTTTCAGATGGTTGCGCCAGTAGCTGGCCTTCTCGGCCATGCGGCCCAGGCTTGTCGGCAGCAGCGCTTCGATTTTTTCCCGCAAGACGCGGGCCAGCACCGGGGCAGTCCCGCCAGAAGAGATCGCCACCAGCAGCGGCGAGCGATCGACAATTGACGGAAAGATAAAGGAGCAGAGCGGCTGGTCGTCCACCACGTTCACCAGGCGGTGACGGGCGTGGGCGGCATCGGAGACGCGCTGGTTGAGCGCCCGGTTTTCGGTGGCGGCAATCACCAGCACCACATTGTCGATTTGCGCTTCAGCAAAGTCCGCTTCGGCAACAACCTGCACGCGAGCGCCTGCCCGATGTAAAAAGGCAATTTTGCGCTCAGCGATTTCGCCGCTGCCGACAACCAGCACCGGGCGGTCTTTTACAGCAGCGAATAAAGGAAGGTAATCCACAATGCTACAACTCGCTAACAACCAGGAATAGGGGGACTATAGGGGGCGGCTACGAGCGAATGAAATTACGAATTGGAATGAGTAGTTACTCAATGGAATAACGCCCTGAAAAAGCTCATATCAAAAAGTGCTTAACGCGCGACATTCCGGGCATTTAAGCGCAAATCAAATTGTGTAAGCGCGGTCACAGTTTCATACTAAGCGCGTTAAAATTTTGCGTTATTTTTTTAAGGACTCACTATGTTTTCCGCAATGCGCCACCGATACGCTGCCCTGGCGCTCGGCGTTTGCTTAATCGGAACGGTTCAGGCTAAGACCTCGCCCCTGGGTGAGATGGCCGCGACGCAGGCACGTCATATTGCCACCTTTTTCCCGGGTCGGATGACCGGCACCCCCGCCGAAATGCTCTCCGCTGACTACGTGCGCCAGCAGTTCGCCGGGATGGGCTACCAGAGCGATATCCGCACATTTCAGAGCCGCTACATCTATACCTCACGTAATCTGAGTAAAAACTGGCACAACGTCACCGGCAGTACCGTGATTGCGGCCCATGAAGGCAAAGCCGCGCAGCAGATTATTATTCTGGCGCACCTCGACACCTATGCTCCGATGAGCGACAGCGATGCCGACAACAATCTTGGCGGCCTCACGTTACAGGGCATTGATGATAATGCCGCTGGGGTCGGCGTGATGCTGGAGCTGGCCGATCAGCTAAAGAATATTCCCACCCAGTACAGCATCCGCTTTATCGCCACCAGCGGCGAGGAAGAGGGACGGCTGGGTGCCGAGAATGTCCTTAAACGCATGAGCGCGGCCGAGAAGAAAAACACCCTGCTGGTGATCAACCTCGATAATTTGATTGTGGGGGATAAGCTCTATTTCAACAGCGGCAAAACCACCCCAGGACCGGTACGCAAGTTAACCCGCGACCGCGCGCTGGCGATTGCCCGCGCCCACGGCATCTATGCTGCCACCAACCCGGGCGGCAACGCCGCGTATCCGAAAGGCACCGGCTGCTGCAATGATGGCGAGGTGTTCGATAAAGCCGGGATCCCGGTGCTATATGTCGAAGCGACCAACTGGTCCCTGGGCAAAAAGGATGGTTATCAGCAGCAGGCAAAATCAAAAGCGTTTCCAGCGGGAACAAGCTGGCACGACGTCAGGCTGGATAATCTACAGCACATCGACAAGGCATTGCCACAGCGGATTGAACACCGCAGCCGGGATGTGGTACGGGTGATGCTGCCGCTGGTGAAAGAGCTGGCGAAAGCGGGGAAAGCCTGAGGCCCTGCGCTTACCGGGCCGACAGGATGCGCATTTGTAGGCCCGGTAAGGGGTAGCCGCCACCGGGCAAAACATTACCCTTCGTGCAGCCCGCACTCGCGCTTGAGGCCAAAGAAACGGGTCTCTTCTTCTGCCATACCCGGCTCCCATTTACGGGTAGTGTGGGTATCCCCTACCGACAGATAGCCCTGATCCCACAGCGGGTGATACTTCAGGCCATGCTGTTGCAGGTACTGGTATACGGTCCGGTTGTCCCAGTCGATAATCGGCAGCACCTTGAACACCCCGCGCTGGATCGCCAGAACCGGTAAAGAGGCCCGGCTACCGGACTGATCCCGGCGCAGGCCGGCGAACCAGGTTTTGGCGTTGAGCTCGGACAGCGCCCGGTTCATCGGCTCAACTTTGTTGATGGCATTATATTTCTCAATGCCCTCGACGCCCTGCTCCCACAGCTTGCCGTAGCGTGCTTCCTGCCAGGCCGCGCTCTGCTCTGCGCGGTAGACCTTCAGGTTCAGCTTAAGCTTGTCCGTCAGCTCATCGATAAACTGATAGGTTTCCGGGAAGAGGTAGCCGGTATCGGTGAGGATCACCGGGATATCCGGGCGAATTTTATTCACCAGATGCAGGCTGACCGCCGCCTGAATACCGAAGCTCGACGAGAGCACATATTCGCCCGGCAGATTTTCCAGCGCCCAGGCGACACGCCCTTCGGCGTCCAGCTTCTCCAGCTGGGCGTTGGTTTCGGCCAGCGCCAGAATGCGTTCGACTTTTGGCAGATCGTTAAGGGCGTTTAGATCGAGTACGGACATAAGAACCTCGTTTGCCTGTTTTGTCGGGCGGCACTGCGTTTGCCCGGCCTACAAAACCCGTAGGCCCGGTAAGCGAAGCGCCACCGGGCAAAGGGTGGGTTACTCCCAGAAATCCCGTGCGGGATCGAGCACCGGGCGAATGATGCCCGCACGCACCGTAAAGTCGCCGAAGCCTTCACCCGCTTCGCGCTCTTTCGCCCAGCGCCCGATAAGCAGGTCGATGGAATCAAGGATTTCCGGCTCGGTGATGTTTTCCCGGAACATGCGCGGAATACGGGTGCCGATACGGTTACCGCCCAGGTGCAGGTTATAGCGCCCTGGCGCTTTGCCCACCAGCCCCAGCTCGGCCAGCATCGCGCGGCCGCAGCCGTTCGGGCAGCCGGTCACGCGCATCACGATATGTTCGTTCGGAATGCCATGTTTCTCCAGAATCGCTTCGACCTTGTCGGTGAACGACGGCAGGAAACGCTCAGCTTCAGCCATCGCCAGCGGACAGGTCGGGAACGAGACGCAGGCCATGGAGTTTTCGCGCTGCGGTTTAACCGCCTCCATCAGGGCATGATCCCGCGCCAGCTTCTCGATCTTCGCCTTCTGGCTTTCCGGCACGCCGGCAATGATCAGGTTCTGGTTGGCGGTGATACGAAACTCGCCCTGGTGGATCTTCGCGATCTCCAGCAGACCGGTTTTCAGCGGGCGACCCGGATAGTCCAGGATACGGCCATTTTCAATAAACAGCGTCAGGTGCCATTTATCGTCGATACCTTTTACCCAGCCAATACGATCCCCACGCCCGGTGAATTCGTACGGGCGGATCGGCTCAAACTTGATGCCCGCACGGCGTTCCACTTCGGCTTTGAACGTCTCAACGCCCACGCGCTCAAGGGTGTATTTGGTCTTGGCGTTTTTACGATCGGTACGGTTACCCCAGTCGCGCTGGGTGGTCACTACCGCTTCCGCCACCGCAAGGGTGTGCTCCAGCGGCAGATAGCCAAACTCGCTCGCAGTACGGGCGTAAGTCTTTTTGTTACCGTGTTCAATAGAGAGACCGCCGCCCACCAGCAGGTTAAAGCCCACCAGCTTGCCGTTCTCGGCAATGGCCACGAAGTTCATGTCATTGGCGTGCAGATCGATATCGTTCTGCGGCGGGATCACCACCGTGGTTTTGAACTTACGCGGCAGGTAGGTCTGGCCCAGAATTGGCTCTTCGTCGGTGGTCGCCACTTTCTCCTGATCGAGCCAGATCTCGGCATAAGCGCGGGTACGCGGCAGCAGATGCTCGGAGATCTTCTTCGCCCACTCGTACGCTTCGGCATGCAGCTCGGACTCGTACGGGTTAGAGGTGCAGAGCACGTTACGGTTCATGTCGTTGGCGGTCGCCAGCGCGTCCAGCCCGACGGAGTGCAGCATCTGGTGTACCGGCTTCACGTTCTTCTTCAGAATGCCGTGGAACTGGAAGGTCTGACGGTTGGTCAGACGGATGCTGCCGTAAATTGTATTTTCACCGGCAAACTTGTCGATCGCCTGCCACTGTTTGGTGGTGATGATGCCACCCGGCAGGCGGCAGCGCAGCAGCATCGCATGACGCGGCTCCAGCTTCTGTTCAGCACGCTCGGCGCGGATATCGCGGTCGTCCTGCTGGTACATGCCGTGGAAACGGATCAGCAGGAAGTTGTCGCCTTTGAAACCGCCGGTCAGACCGTCATTTAAATCTTCGGCAATGGTGCCGCGCAGGTAGTTACTCTCAACCTTCATGCGCTCGGCATCAGACAGTTTGCCTTCGACCACCAGTGGGCCAGGATGTTTTTCGCTCATTAGTAGACATCTCGCTGATAACGGCGCTCGACGCGCAGCTCACTTAAATATTCATCCGCCGCTTCGGCATCCATACCGCCGAATTGGGCAATCACTTCCAGTAAAGCCTGCTCAACGTCTTTCGCCATGCGATTGGCGTCGCCGCAGACATAAATGTGGGCACCGTCATTGATCCAGCGCCACAGCTCTGCGCCCTGTTCGCGCAGTTTGTCTTGTACGTAGATTTTTTCTTTCTGATCGCGGGACCAGGCCAGATCGATGCGGCTCAGTACGCCCTCTTTAACGTAGCGCTGCCACTCCACCTGATAGAGGAAATCTTCGGTGAAGTGCGGGTTGCCGAAGAACAACCAGTTTTTACCTGGCGCTTCGTCAGCGGCGCGCTGCTGCATAAAGGCGCGGAACGGCGCAATACCGGTGCCCGGACCAATCATGATCACCGGGGTTTCCGGGTTGGCGGGCAGGCGGAAGTTGTCGTTGTGCTCGATAAAGACCCGCACCTCGCCCTCTTCTTCCACGCGATCCGCAAGGAAGCTCGACGCGCCGCCGGCGCGGGCGCGCCCTTCGATGTCGTAACGCACGACGCCCACGGTGACGTGGACTTCGTTCTCCACCTCTGCCTGCGCAGAGGCGATAGAGTAGAGGCGCGGCGTCAGCGGACGCAGCAGGTCGATTAACGCCTGGGCATCCAGCTGGGCTGGCGCGAAACGCACCATATCCACGATGGGCGTGGCGGCGGCGTAGTGTTGCAGCCTGGCTTTATCGCCCACCAGCGGCAGCAGGGATTCGCTGCGGGTCAGCGTGGCGTAGTTCTCCACGATGTTCGCGGTATTAACGGTCAGCTCGAAATGCCACTGCAGCGCTTCAGAGAGCGGCAGCGTTTTGCCTTCCACGCTGACCGGCTCGTCACCCTTCAGCCACAGCAGCTCAACCAGCTCTTTCACCAGCGCCGGATCGTTCTGGTACCAGACGCCAAGGGCATCACCCGGCTGGTAGCGCAGACCCGAGTCGCCGAGATCGATTTCGATATGGCGCACATCTTTTTCTGAATCGCGACCGGTAATTTTCTGGTTTACCGAGAGGCTCGCCGTCAGCGGGGCTTCTTTGGTGTAGGGGCTGGTGTGAATGTCGTTGACTGCGCCAGCGGCGGTGGCTGCCGCCTGGGCTGGCGTCCCGGTCGGCACGCGGGCTTTCAGCACCTCGACAATGCGTGCGCGCCATTCGGCCGCCGCAGCCTGATATTCAACGTCGGTATCGACGCGGTCCAGCAGGCGTTCTGCCCCCAACTCGGCCAGTTTACTGTCGAAATCTTTGCCCGACTGGCAGAAGAATTCATAGGAAGAGTCGCCAAGGCCGAAGACCGCAAAGGCGGTGCCCGCCAGTTTTGGCGCTTTTTTCGAGAACAGGAACTTATGCAGCGCAACCGCTTCTTCAGGCGGCTCACCTTCGCCCTGGGTTGAGGTCACAACGATAACCAGCTTCTCTGACGCGATTTGCTTAAATTTATAGTCCCCGGCGTTCACCAGGTTCACGTTCAGTTTGGCTGCGAGCAGATCGTCGCGCAGGGCTTCCGCCACGCGACGGGCGTTGCCGGTTTGCGAGGCGGAGATAAGCGTGATTGCCGGGATCTCTACAGCCGTAGCCGGCGCACTCGCCACAGCCCCCGGCTGTTGATTGAGCATTCCCCAGAAATAACCGGATACCCAGGCCAGCTGGGTGGGTGAAAAGTCAGTGGTGGCCGCCTGCAGGCGTGCCAGTTGCTCCGGGTTCAGGGGAAGCAAATTTGAAGGTGGGGCCTGTGTTGTCATGCGTCGTTATGTTCCAGTAGCAAAGCTGAATTTTTATCTGAAAGACAGAACAGAGTGTAAGGTTAACGGCGCGGATCATAACAATTAAAGACAGGATGGAAATAATAAATAACCAAATGGACTAACCTCTTTTAGCTATTGTTCTTAACAATAAAAGTGATTAACTATCCCTTTGAAAAATAAAATAAAAAACAGCCCTTATTACGCTTTCAGGTGCCCCTGACCATAATGCCCGTTTTAGTTAATGATAAAAAATGTACTTTCCGGTACTCTACGGCGGTTTTTTCCGCATTTTTGAGAGTCCACGATGTCCACCACACTGTTTAAAGATTTCATCTTCGAAGCCGCCCACCATCTGCCTCACGTCCCGGAAGGGCATAAATGTGGTCGTCTGCACGGACACTCCTTTATGGTGCGTCTGGAGATCACGGGTGAAGTCGATCCGCATACCGGTTGGATCATGGATTTTGCCGAGCTGAAGGCCGCCTTCAAGCCGACCTACGATCGCCTCGATCATTACTATCTGAACGATATTCCGGGTCTTGAAAACCCGACCAGCGAAGTGCTGGCAAAATGGATCTGGAACGAGATCAAACCGCTGGTGCCGCTGCTGAGTGCGGTAATGATCAAAGAGACCTGCACCGCAGGCTGTGTCTATCGCGGATAATTAACATAGTGTCGGGTGGCGCTTCGCTTACCCGACCTACCATACTGGAAATTGCAGGCCCGGTAAGCGCAAGCGCCACCGGGCTTTTTTTAGGCGATATTCAGGTATTTGTGGGTCTGCATCGACAGACGCCAGTTACGCGCAATACAGGTCTCGATGCACAGGCGCGTGGCATCCTCTTTTTGAGAGATCGGCTGCAGGGCAATCACCCGCTGTTTGTCGTCGGTTAATGTCGCCAGCAGTTCATCCAGCGCTTCGATATCGCGGACGCGACCGACCGGATGCTTTATCTCGTCCGCGCGCTCCAGCGCCTGGGACAATACCTCGTAACCGCCACGCATATTGACTTTTGGCGATACCGTCACCCAGGTGGTGTGGGAGCAGCGCACTTCATGGGTGCCGCTGGTCTCAATCTGACAGCTAAAGCCGTTCTTCTCCAGCAGCATGGTGAGCGGCATCAGATCGTGAATGCAAGGTTCACCGCCGGTGATCACCACATGGCGCGCCGTCCAGCCCTGACGACCAATGATCGCCAGCAGATCTTCCGGATTTGCTGCGCCCCATTTGTCGCTCTCTTTGGTTTTCGCCAGAATGCTGAACAGTGACACTTCCCGATCGCTAAGCGTTTCCCAGGTATGTTTGGTATCACACCAGGCACAGCCAACCGGGCATCCCTGCAGACGAATAAAAATAGCGGGAACGCCGGTGAAGTAACCCTCGCCTTGCAGGGTCTGGAACATCTCGTTAATCGGGTACTGCATAGTTATCTCTGGTCAGATTTACGGGGGGGCATTATTGCAGATCGCACATAATCAGGCAAAACAACCCCGGTCACGATTTTATTCCTGTCAGTTTAAGGATAGCCAGGTTAACAGCCTTAGGGTGGAAAGCCGTGGTCAGAAGGCAATGTTAAAAACATTAAAACTTACGCTACGCTTTTAAGATATCGCCCACCCGGCTGTCGACGTTAACCCTTTTGACTGAGTAGCCATCAGAATACTGGACAAGCAGAATGAGCCATTTTGCGGTAATAACGCTACCGTTATACAGCCATATGCGCGCTATGGAAGCACTGGCAAAACACCTTATCGTGCGCGGCCATCGGGTCACTTTTTTTCAGCAGGAAGAGGCCCGCACGCTGCTCAGGGAACCGCAGGCGCACTTCATCGCCGTGGGTCACCCGACGCCGTCTGCGATGCACGAGCCGGGTTTTTTCCGCCTGATATCAGACATGGCAAGCGTTACCGATATGCTGTGCCGTGAACTGCCTCTTGCCTTCAGACAGCACAATATTGACGCCGTGATTGTCGATCAGATGGAGCCGGCAGGAGGGCTGGTTGCACAAGCGCTCAACCTGCCCTTTATCTCCATCTGCTGCGCCCTGCCGGTAAACCGGGATAACACCATTCCCTTGCCGGTGATGCCTTTTCGCTATGGCACCAGCAATCGCAGCCGGAAATTATACGCCTCCAGCGCGGATGTTTATGACTGGCTGATGTCGAAACAGGGGCGGGTCATTGCCTGTCATGCCCGGGCGTTTGGTCTGCCCTCGCGCACCAGGCTGGATCAATGCCTGTCGCCGTTGGCGCAAATCAGCCAGACCATCCCGGGCTTTGATTTTCCACGCACCTTGCCCGCCTGCTTCCATGAGGTAGGCCCGCTACGCTACGATCCGCTAACGGTCTCTTCCGGCAATAAGAAGCCGTTTGTTTTTGCCTCACTGGGCACGCTCCAGGGCTACCGCTACGGGCTGTTCCGCACGATTGCCCGCGCCTGCCGACAGGCTGGTGTGCCCTTGCTTATTGCCCACTGTGACAGACTCAATGCAAGTCAAACCGCCCGGCTGGCGCGTGCGGGGGCGCAAACCGTAGGATTTACCGATCAGCTGGCGGTCTTGCGCGATGCCAGCGCCGTCATCACCCACGCAGGGCTGAATACGGTTATGGATGCCATCGCCACCGCCACGCCGATCCTCGCCGTACCTCTGGCGTTTGATCAGCCAGGCGTCGCCGCCCGAGTGGTCTTCAGCGGCATTGGCCTGAAGGCCTGCCGTTTTTCGCCGAGCCGCACGCTCAGCCAGCATCTTCTCGACCTGCTGGAAAATAAGCAGTACACGCAGCGCATCACCGCCCTCCAGACTCAGCTGATAAATGCCGGAGGGGCAGCACGGGCTGCCGAAATTATTGAACAGGCGGTATGCACACGTCATCGCGTACCGACGGTGTAATGATAAAAAAAAACCCGCCGAAGCGGGTTTTTCTAAAGATGAAAGTTCAGCGTGAATTACTGACCTTTGATCTCTTTACGACCGTTGTAAGGTGCTTTCTCGCCCAGCGCTTCTTCGATACGAATCAGCTGGTTGTATTTAGCAACACGGTCAGAACGGCTCATAGAACCGGTTTTGATCTGGCCAGCAGCGGTACCAACAGCCAGGTCAGCGATGGTCGCGTCTTCAGTTTCGCCTGAACGGTGAGAGATAACGGCAGTGTAACCAGCGTCTTTCGCCATTTTGATCGCAGCCAGAGTTTCGGTCAGAGAACCGATCTGGTTGAATTTGATCAGGATGGAGTTAGCGATGCCTTTCTCGATACCTTCTTTCAGGATTTTGGTGTTGGTTACGAACAGGTCATCACCAACCAGCTGGATTTTGTCGCCCAGGACTTTAGTCTGGTATGCGAAACCATCCCAGTCAGACTCGTCCAGACCATCTTCGATGGAGACGATTGGGTACTGTTTGGTCAGCTCTTCCAGGAAGTGAGTGAACTCTTCGGAAGAGAAGGCTTTGTTGCCTTCGCCAGCCAGAACGTATTTACCGTCTTTGTAGAATTCAGATGCTGCACAGTCCATCGCCAGGGTGATGTCGGTGCCCAGCTCGTAGCCTGCTGCTTTAACTGCTTCAGCGATTACGGCCAGTGCTTCGGCGTTAGAACCCAGGTTAGGTGCATAACCACCTTCGTCACCAACAGCGGTGTTCATGCCTTTGGCTTTCAGAACTTTTGCCAGGTGATGGAAAACTTCAGAACCCATACGGATGGCTTCTTTAACAGTTTTCGCGCCAACCGGCTGAATCATGAATTCCTGGATGTCGACGTTGTTGTCAGCGTGCTCACCGCCGTTGATGATGTTCATCATCGGAACTGGCATAGAGTATTTGCCTGGAGTGCCGTTCAGTTCAGCAATGTGTTCGAACAGTGGCTGACCTTTAGAAGCAGCTGCTGCTTTGGCGTTAGCCAGGGAAACAGCCAGGATTGCGTTCGCACCGAAGTTAGATTTGTTTTCAGTACCGTCCAGATCGATCATGATCTTGTCAATGCCAGCCTGATCTTTGGCATCTTTGCCAAGGATTGCCTGAGCAATAGGACCGTTTACTGCGCCAACCGCTTTGGTTACGCCTTTGCCCAGGAAGCGGGATTTGTCGCCATCGCGCAGTTCCAGCGCTTCGCGGGAACCAGTAGAAGCACCTGACGGCGCAGCAGCCATACCTACGAAACCACCTTCCAGGTGTACTTCGGCTTCAACAGTCGGGTTACCACGGGAGTCGATGATTTCACGACCGATGACTTTAACGATTTTGGACATTAGATTTTCCTCAGTACAAGTTAAACTAAAACTCCAGACAAACAACGCGTACCTCTGGTACGCGTTGCCGTTCTAACTTTTCTTACTTCGCCTGACGCTTCTGGAACTCCGTCGCGGCTTTCACAAAGCCAGCAAACAGCGGATGTCCATCACGCGGCGTAGAAGTAAATTCCGGGTGGAACTGGCAGGCAACGAACCACGGGTGGTTCGGCACTTCGATGATCTCGACCAACTGATCATCCCCGGAGCGGCCCGCAATACGCAGACCCGCAGCTTCAATTTGTTTCAACAGCAGGTTGTTCACTTCATAACGGTGACGATGGCGTTCAGTGATGACTGGCGCACCGTACATCTGGCGTACCAGGCTGTCATCAGAGAGCTGGCAAGCCTGAGAACCCAGACGCATCGTGCCACCCAGATCGCTTTTCTCGGTACGGACTTCGACGTTACCTTCTTCGTCGCGCCATTCGGTAATCAGCGCCACAACAGGGTACTTACAGTCTGGCACAAATTCCGTAGAGTTCGCGTTTTCCATGCCCACCACATTACGGGCAAATTCAATCAGTGCAACCTGCATACCCAGGCAAATGCCGAGGTAAGGAATATTGTTTTCACGCGCATAGCGTGCGGTGGCGATCTTGCCTTCAACGCCACGGTAGCCGAAGCCGCCAGGGATCAAAATAGCATCCAGATCTTTCAGAATTTCTACACCGCGGGTTTCAACATCCTGCGAATCGATCAGCTTGATGTTGACGGTTACGCGGTTTTTCAGGCCACCGTGTTTCAGCGCTTCGATAACGGACTTATAGGCGTCCGGCAGTTCGATGTACTTGCCGACCATACCGATAGTCACTTCGCCTGCCGGGTTCGCTTCTTCGTAAATAACCTGTTCCCATTCAGACAGGTTAGCTTCCGGACAGTTCAAGCTGAATCGTTTACAAATATAATCGTCCAGGCCCTGTGATTTCAACAGGCCCGGAATTTTATAAATGGAATCGACATCTTTCATTGAAATAACGGCTTTTTCTGGCACGTTACAGAACAATGCAATTTTTGCACGTTCGTTGGCCGGAACCGCACGATCGGAGCGGCAGACCAGAATATCTGGCTGAATACCGATGGAGAGCAGCTCTTTAACGGAGTGCTGAGTCGGTTTGGTTTTCACTTCACCTGCGGCAGCCATGTAAGGCACCAGGGTCAGGTGCATGAACAGCGCGTGTTCGCGACCAATATCAACCGCCAGCTGACGGATCGCTTCGAGGAACGGCAGGGATTCGATATCGCCTACGGTACCGCCGATTTCTACCAGCACGACGTCGTGGCCTTCACCACCAGCAATGATGCGCTCTTTAATGGCGTTGGTGATGTGTGGGATAACCTGAACGGTTGCGCCCAGGTAGTCACCGCGACGCTCTTTACGCAGAACGTCGGAGTAGATACGGCCAGTCGTGAAGTTGTTACGGCGGGTCATTTTGGTGCGAATGAAGCGCTCGTAGTGACCCAGGTCCAGGTCGGTTTCAGCGCCGTCTTCAGTAACGAACACTTCCCCGTGTTGGATCGGGCTCATGGTACCTGGATCGACGTTGATGTACGGATCCA
>NZ_JBBCPK010000040.1:0-38483 GCF_037150775.1 Leclercia sp. M50 | reverse complement strand
ACCAGCTCATCCACTGCCAGGCTATTCAGCGTGGCGACATCGCCGGTTTTCGCCCAGTCCAGTAGCCCGGTCACCCCCAGCGCAAACTCCGGCGGCAGCTGCTGGCGAAGTGTGCGCAAAAAGCGCGCGTAGTCTGCCAGCTGGTGGGTAGCGGCATCAAAATCGACCTGTAACCCCACGACCTGATTTCCTGCGGCCTGCCAGCGCTGCATCAGGCGGACAATTCTCGGCACGATGGTCGGCGGCACCTCAAGGGTGGTAAAGCGCACGGTCAGCCAGATGGAGGGAAAGGCCAGGCGACTGACCGGCAGGCCGAGGCGCTGAAATACCACCTCATCGGGCCGGGCCAGCACTTCGCCCTGATGGAGATAGACCGTTTGCGCCTCTTTCAGTGCCTCGCTGGCTTTCACCCCTGACCAGAGCCAGAAGGCCGGATGCTCGTGGGCGGTAACAATTTCTGCCGCCTGCGCCTCTCCGGCCAGCAGCGCGGCTACCAGTAGTATTTGAGTTTTTGCGCCCACGGACTGCCCGGATACTGCGTTTTTAACTGCGAGAACCAGCCTTTGCGCTGGGCTTTGTCCACATCGGTTCCGCCACATTCGTTATAGCCGGACGGGGCGTAGCACATGATGGCCCGATAGAGCGCATAGCTCTTATCTTCATGTTCTGCCTTTGGTGAGGTGATGACCTGCTGGTAGTAAGCCTGTCTGTCGAACTGCCCGTAGGGTTCTTTGCGGTGGATGGCCGCCTCCAGCAGACCGTTGCCCGCACTCTCTTTCCACAGATCGACACGGGTATTGGTTGTGCGGAAAAACTCGCCCAGACAGTTCAGGGCATGGGCATCTGCGGCGTTCTGGCTGAGCACCTGCACCGTTTGGTCCAGGCTTCGACAGACGTAACCGGCTTCGGCGGCATCGCCGTTCCAGTCAAATACGCTCAGGTTAACATCGTCAAACGCTTTGCCAATGACTGGCGAGGTTATCGCGCTGGCGAACTTTCTGTCATTCAACCAGTCGCTAAAGCGGTTCTCCGTTAAATCGCGCACCAGCAGGGTATGCAGCGCAATGGTCCGCTCTTCATTGTTGGGTCCCTGATTGGCCTGCTGACGTAACCGCTCAGGCGAGGCTACCGCTTTCAGCACCCGGGAGCGATAACGCAGGCTGGTGATGGCGCTATCCGCGGCAAAGATCGCCTCTGGATTACCGCTATAGACCAGGGTGGCCGCCAGTCTGGACTGCACGTACTGCTGCTGTTCAGCATCCTGGCTGAGTTTCAGCAGATTAAGCCAGAAATCACGCGCCTCAGGCCACTGCTTTTGCGCCATCAGCGCGTCGCCGTACAGTACCTGCTCGCTGAAGGCGACAATATCGTGCGCCGGGAGTCTTTCTACCGGTTTAACGGCCTGAAGGATGGCGGCAGGGTTATTCGTCGCCTGCCACAGGTTCAACTGTAAATTGCGCCACAGCGCCAGCTTGCCGCTCTGTTCAAACGCCGGTTTGCTGCTGTTGAGATCCTCCTGCGTCAGGGTCGGTTTCTCGTCGCTGTTCAGGCGAAGGGCGCGCAGCAGTTCGATATAGCTGACCTGCGGCGCGTCGGGGAAGGCTTCCCGCACGGCACGACCGTAGAACTGCATGCCGTAGACATTATCGTATTCGGTCACCAGGCCGCGCAGCGCCTCAGCATTCTCAGCCTGCTGGAACCGCTGCTCGTACAGCCCTGCCAGCTGCGGCCACGCCTGCAGATACCAGTTGATGCGGCGCAGCATACCGCGCGCCGAATCGGCGTAACGCCCCTCCGGCCAGCGCTGGAGGTAGGCCTGGGCCGCTTTCTGCGCCTGTTCAGCGGCCGGACGGTCGATGCGGTCGATATCAAAATCTCCATACTCTCCGGTGCTGTTCTGGCTGCTTTTGTTCAGCGCCGTGCGCATCAGCATATAGCCCGCGGTCTCTGCCAGCCACGGACGATCGCTGTCGACAAGCGAGGTAAACGCCCGTTCCGCCTCCTCGTAATCTCCGGCATAAAAACGGGCCGCCCCGGTCAGATAAGTTTGATACAGCAGGGCAGAAGAGTGGGCAGGAAGGGTCGTCAGGGAGGCGGAGATCTGCTCATCGGTTGCGCCGGAGTAAAGCCCCAGACGCGCCTGCCCCAGGACATGGCGCTGTTCCGCCGTCAGCGCGTCGTCGGCCAGCAGCGCGGCAAAAAACTGGCTGAGGCTCTCGGCACTGTTCGAGACGAAGCGGTTTTCCTGCTCGCTGTCCTGCCGGGTGTCGACGGCCCCGAGCTGCAATGCGGCCAGCTGCTGATTGAGAAGGCTCTCTTCAGCGGGTTTGTCCGCGGCTGGGGTGACAGGATCTTCCGGGTCATCCCACTCCGGGTGGTAAGCAAAATAGAAATCCCGGGAGCGGGTGATATCCACAGGCATCGACTGCACGGGCAGGGCAAAGGATTTGGCTTCGCTCAGCAGGCGCAGCAGGTTATCGCGGGAGTCGTTGCCGGGCGTCAGCACCGGGTCGCCTTTCAGCAGACAGTGCTCATCGCTCCAGTTGCAGTCTTCCATATCAAATGAGGCAAATGCCGGAGCGGCGCTTGCCAGTAAGGCGCTAACGCTGAGTGCCAGCGTTGTCTTCCTGACCATCATGCTATTCCTGTTCTTATCGGGAAAGGGCCCGGACGCGAAGGGTAATACCCTCTACGGCCACCACCTCAACTTTGGTGCCGACGCTTAAATCCTCGTCGGCCACAACTGGCCACGAACTGTCGCCGACACGCATATGACCGCGCCCGTTAACCAGGGCGGTGTCCAGGGTAAACTGCATCCCCACCAGCTGTTTTCCTCGCTGGTTGAGCCGGGCATCGGCGGGCTTCTGGGCGCGCACCTGTCTTGAGAGCCAGCGCCACCAGAGCCAGGCGGCAATCAGGGTCAGCAGGGCAAACAACACCCCCTGCCATGCCCAGTCGAACGGTAAGATCCACACCAGCAGCCCGGTGATAACGGCCGCCACGCCGCTCCACAGCAGATAGCCGTTGCCGCCGAGCATCTCTGCCGCCAGCAGCAGGCCGCCGAGGCTAAGCCAGAAAACGTGCGGATGTGCAGCAATCATCTCGATCATCATTTGCGCTCGTTGCCGCTGTTTTTAATCAGTTCCGCGATCCCGCCGATCGAACCCATCAGGCTGCTGGCATCCAGTGGCATCATCACCACCTTGCTGTTATCCGCCGAGCCGATAGCCTGCAGCGCCTCGGTGTACTTCTGCGCCACAAAGTAGTTAACCGCCTGAATATCCCCGGCTGCGATAGCTTCCGAAACCATTTTCGTGGCGCGGGCTTCAGCTTCCGCCGAACGTTCACGGGCTTCAGCCTGTAAGAAGGCCGACTGGCGTTCGCCTTCAGCTTTCAGGATCTGCGACTGTTTTTCCCCTTCAGCCTTCAGGATCTCCGCCTGACGTACCCCCTCGGCCTCCAGAATGTAGGCGCGCTTGGTTCGCTCGGCCTTCATCTGGGCGTTCATGGAGGTGATCAACTCTGCTGGCGGGCGCACGTCGCGGATCTCAATACGCGTAACTTTAATACCCCAGGGGTTGGTGGCTTCATCGACGATGTGCAGCAGGCGGGTATTGATGCTGTCGCGCTGGGAGAGCATTTCGTCCAGCTCCATTGAACCCAGCACGGTTCGAATATTCGTCATCGTGAGGTTTATGATGGCTAACTCAAGGTTGCTGACCTCGTAAGCCGCTTTCGGCGCGTCAATCACCTGAATAAAGCAGACCGCATCGATGGTGACATTGGCGTTATCCCGGGAGATAACCTCCTGAGACGGAATATCGAGGACCTGCTCCATCATATTGATTTTGCGGCCAATACGGTCCATAAACGGCACGACCAGGCTTAAGCCCGGCTGCAGCGTCGTGGTATATCGACCAAAACGTTCCACCGTCCACTGGTAGCCCTGCGGAACGATTTTGACGCCGGCGGCGACGATCACCAGCGCCACGAAGATCAAAATAGGGATGACGATGAACATGTGAAACCTCCTGTTTTGCAATCCATGTTGCGATAAAAACTGTTCGTTTGTTGCGCATAAGTATACCGGCAAACAGGGGTAAATTCCCGCCAAATCAACGAGCCGGGCTGGATTCAGACAGAAAAAAGCCCCGCTAAAAATAGCAGGGCAACGCGTGTTTTCCGTTATCAGAGAAGATCAGGCCCTGGAGGGAGTGTAAGAGAAGTCAGCGATATACTGCTCGCCCGCGTCAACGATCGCCCGCGACAGTCCCGCATAATATTTTTCCAGGCCCATCGCTTCTATCTGCTGCAGCTGCTCGCGCACCGGGGCACAGAACAGACCGGCGTTACCCGCTTCGACGCGCTTATTATTCGGTGGCAGATCGCCGGTGATCGCTTTAAACCAGGTGCGGATACCCTGTTTAAGGTTATTTGGCGCTTTCGACAGATCGTCGATCCCCGTCAGCACCTGCAGGGTCGGGAAGCGATCTTCCGCCACGGCGCTTTTCAGGCGGTCAAAGAACTGGCTGAACAGTTCAAAGGAGCCCAGTTCGATAATTTTCGGTTTTGTGGTTTTACCGTTTTTATTGCCGATTTTGCTTGCCGCAGGCGTGCTGGACGGCACGATACCTGTCTTATGCAAGTCTAAACCAAACAGCAAATTGCAGTGGGCACGGCGCTCTTTCAGCGGGTAAGACATCAGCACATCGATAAACGTCGTCGCCATCACATCCGACAGCTTATGGTTGATCAGCCACTGCGAGCGGGAGAAATCGGTCGGGGAGACAAACCAGTGCGGAACCTCGTTGTAACGCTTCGACTTACCTTTGCCATCAAATTCAATGAAATGCGTGCCGTTGTCGAAAGCAAATTTGCAGTTTTTAAAGCTGACGATGGTGGTGTTGACGATCAGCGCTTTTTTGACAAAATCAACGACTTCCGGGCCAATAACGAAGCTGGTCTCTGCAGATGAGTGGATGACTTGCATTAATGTTTCTACATCAGGAACACCCGGCTTGAGAGAGGTGAACTCATAAAAGATATGTGCCATGCCGCATACTTCCTATAGTTATTAGCGTGCCCTTTTCATAACGAAAAAGTTTAACATCATCCTGATAAAGCTGGCTAATGGCAGCGTGTGTGGGCGTTTTGCGACGATCACAAATGGAAGATAAACGTTACTCCAGACGGGCTATTCGTTCAGAAACGTGGACATGATGAAGACTATATTTAACATCGTTAAAGTCTGGTTAACATTTTCTCAAAATTAAACATCAGGAAGACTAAACAAACGCTATCGGCAGAGATAAAAAAGCCGCCATAACGGCGGCTGACAGAGTGTTCGTGGCGGCACTGACCGGCCAGCTGGCAGAATCAGTACAGCAGAGCGTAAAGTTTACGGCGATAGGTCGAAGCCAGTGAATCACCCGTCCCGAGGGCGGCCAGAATTTCCTGGAACATTTTGCGCGCCTGGCCGTCTGCCGCAGCCAGATCCTTTTTAAGATGGCTGAACAGCAGTTCCAGCGCCTCTTCGTTACGACCTACCTGATGCAGCTGCAGCGCCAGCTGGCTCGCCAGTACCGCGTCGTCTGGGTTGTCGGCAACCTGCTGTTGCAGCTGCTGGATTTCCGGCGTATCCGCAGCCTGCTTCAGCAGTTCAATTTGCGCCACCAGCCCCTGGTAGCGGGTATCCTGATCCTGCAATGGGATCGTTTTGAGCACCACTTCGGCCTCTTCAGAACGCTTTAAGATAATTTGCGTTTCCGCCAGCAGCAGGCCGATTTCACTATTTTGACCGGAGAGCTGCCACGCCTCTTTCAACAGTGGCAGGGCTTCGTCATGTTTGCCTTCGGCCATCAACGCTGCCGCCTGCTGCGCTTTCAGCTCTTCTTCGCGCGGCAGCACTTTATCCAGCAGGGCGCGGATCGCCTCTTCCGGCTGCGGGCCCTGGAAGCCATCCACCGGCTGACCGTTCTGGAACAGATAAACCGTAGGAATGGCGCGCAGGCCAAACTGGGAGGCAATCATCTGCTCAGCGTCGCAGTCCAGCTTCGCCAGGATAAACTGACCGTTGTACTGGGCTGCCAGCTTCTCGAGCACCGGCGTCAGCTCCAGACAGTGCTGACTACGTTCAGACCAGAAGTAGAACAGCACCGGTTTGGTCATCGACTGTTCAAGGGTCTGGTGCAGGTTGGCTTCGGTAATGTTGACAATATTCTGTACGGACATGCGGCTATCCCAATTATGAGTTTCTGTTTACATGGGGGCGTGGCGCGAGGCTTCAACTCAACCCTGTAAAAATTTGTCCATCATCCGGCCAGGCAGCAGGCGCTTCAGCAGGCCGACGGCATGGGTCACCAGCGTGACAGGATAACGCAGCTTGGGGTTTTTGCTCTCAAAAGCATGGCGCACTTTGGCGACCACCGCCTCCGGCCCCAGGGTAAAACGGGCGGCGATACCGGGGTTTTCCACCGGCTTGTCGGCCTGGGTTTGATTGACATTGTCGGTAAAGCGGGTGCGGATAGGGCCCGGTTCAATCAGGCTCACCTTAATGCCGCTGTGGCGAAGCTCCATGCGCAGGGCGTCTGACCAGGCTTCCAGCGCATATTTGCTGGCGGCGTAAGCCCCGCGGCCAGGGGTAGAGATAAGCCCCATTACTGAGGATGTCATCACAATCCGGCCTTCGCCGTGTGGCAGCATGGCCGGCAGCAGGCGCATGGTCAGCTGATGAACGCCAAAAAAGTTGGCGGAGAATTGCGCTTCAAGCTGCTGGCGGGTAACGCTCTGCAGCGGGCCGTAAACGCCGAAACCGGCATTATTAAACAGCCCGTACAGACGATTGCCGGTCAGGGCGATCACCTCATCGGCGGCGCGCTCAATGCTGTCGGTACAATCCAGATCCAGCTGTACGCCGGTTAAGCCCATGCCGTTCATCCGTTCAACATCTTCCGGTTTACGGCAGGCGGCCAGCACCCAGAACCCCTGACGCTTCAGCTCAAGGGCGCTTTCCAGGCCAATGCCACTGGAACATCCTGTAATTAAGACCGATTTTTGCATAACTTTACCTGTCAGGATCTCCGTTGAATTACGAGTCATGTTTAACTAATGGAGCCAACCGGGTTGCCATCCAGTCGGCGATAAACGGCTGGGCGTCCCGATTGGGGTGAATACCGTCGTCCTGCATCCACTGCGGTTTCAGGTAAACCTCTTCCATAAAAAAGGGCAGCAGCGGAATATCGAACTCTTTAGCAAGCTTCGGATATATCGCGCTAAAGGCTTCATTATACCGACGACCATAGTTGGCAGGCAGTCGAATTTGCATCAGCAACGGCTGGGCGTTCGCGGCGCGGATATCCTGCAAAATTTTGCGCAGGGTTTGCTCGGTCTGCTGTGGCTGGAAACCGCGCAGGCCGTCATTGCCGCCAAGCTCCACCAGCACCCAGCGCGGCTGGTGCTGTTTCAGCAGGGCCGGCAGACGGGAGAGTCCTTGCTGGGAGGTGTCCCCGCTAATGCTGCCGTTAACAACCGACGTTTTGCTCTGCCATTTATCATTCAGCAGCGCAGGCCAGGCGGCACTGGCCGCCATCCGGTAGCCAGCGCTCAGACTGTCACCCAGAATTAATAGCGTGTCCGCAGCCGCGGCGCGAAATGAGAACAGCATCAAAAACAGGAAGGGCAAATGCCAGCGGAAAACATTGTTGAAGTTCATCATCTTAAGAAGTCCGTGGGTCAGGGTGAGCACGAGCTTTCCATCCTCACCGGAGTTGAACTCATTGTCAAACGCGGGCAGAGCATCGCCCTGATTGGAGAATCGGGCTCCGGCAAATCCACGCTGCTGGCGATCCTCGCCGGTCTGGATGACGGCAGCAGCGGTGAGGTCAACCTGGTCGGGCAACCCTTGCATAAGCTCGATGAAGAGGCGCGCGCCGCCCTGCGGGCAAAGCACATTGGCTTTGTGTTCCAGTCGTTTATGTTGATTCCAACCCTTAACGCGCTGGAGAACGTCGAGCTGCCGGGGTTGCTGCGCGGTGAGAACACCGCCCAGAGCCGGGAGAGCGCCAGCGCGCTGCTGCAACAGCTGGGGCTGGGGAAACGCCTCGATCACCTTCCGGCGCAGCTCTCCGGCGGCGAGCAGCAGCGCGTGGCGCTGGCCAGGGCGTTTAACGGTCGCCCGGATGTGCTGTTTGCCGACGAACCCACCGGTAACCTCGATCGCCAGACCGGAGACAAAATTGCCGATCTGCTCTTTTCGCTGAACCGTGAACACGGCACGACGCTGATCCTCGTCACCCACGATCCGCAGCTGGCCGCCCGCTGCGATCGCCGCCTGCGCCTGGTCAATGGCGAACTGCAGGAGGAAGCATGATTGCCCGCTGGTTCTGGCGCGAATGGCGCTCCCCCTCGCTGCTGATTGTCTGGCTGGCGCTAAGCCTGGCGGTGGCCTGCGTACTGGCGCTCGGCAGCGTCAGCGATCGGATGGAAAAGGGACTCAGCCAGCAAAGCCGTGAGTTTATGGCCGGCGACCGGACGCTGCGCAGCTCCCGCGAGGTGCCGCAGGCGTGGATTGAGGAGGCGAGAAAGCAGGGGCTGAAGGTCAGCGAGCAGATCGGTTTCCAGACTATGACCTTTGCCGCCGGGACGCCGCAGCTGGCGAGCGTGAAGGCGGTCGATGATATCTATCCGCTCTACGGCGAGCTCCAGACCAACCCGCCGGGGCTGAAGCCTGCGCCGGGCACGGTGCTGCTGGCGTCGCGCCTGATGGCGCTGCTGAATTTAAAAACCGGCGACAGCATTGATGTCGGCGATGCCACCCTGAAAATCGCCGGGGAGGTGGTGCAGGAGCCGGACGCCGGATTCAATCCGTTTCAGATGGCGCCGCGTCTGCTGATGAACACCGCAGATGTCGCCAAAACCGCGGCGGTACAGCCCGGCAGCCGCGTCACCTGGCGCTTTAAGTTTGGCGGCACGCCCGCGCAACTGGAACGTTACGAAAAATGGCTCCTGCCGCAGCTGAAGCCGGAGCACCGCTGGTCCGGGATGGAGCAGGAGGAGGGCGCACTCGGCAAATCGCTGGAGCGTTCCCAGCAATTCCTGCTGCTCTCGGCGCTGCTCACGCTGCTGCTGGCGGTGGCGGCGGTGGCAGTCGCCATGGGCCACTACTGCCGCAGCCGCTACGATCTGGTGGCGATCCTCAAAACGTTGGGGGCGGGCAGGGCGCAGCTGCGCAAACTGATTATCGGTCAGTGGCTGATGGTGCTGACGCTCTCGGCTGTCACCGGCGGGATGATGGGGCTACTGTTTGAAAAAGTGCTGATGGTACTCCTCAAGCCGGTGCTGCCCGTCGCGCTGCCCCCTGCCAGCCTCTGGCCGTGGCTCTGGGCGATCGGGGCGATGACCGTCATTTCGCTGCTGGTGGGGCTGCGTCCTTACCGCCTGCTGCTCGCGACACAGCCCTTGCGCGTTCTGCGTCGCGACGTGGTGGCCAGCGTCTGGCCGCTGAAATATTACATTCCGGCTATCGTGGCGGTGGTGGTGATGCTCCTCGCCTGGCTGATGGGCGGGAGCATGCTGCTGTGGGCCGTGCTGGCTGGTGCCGTCGTGCTGGCGTTGCTCTGCGGTGTGCTGGGCTGGATGCTGCTCAGTGTGCTGAAAGGGCTCACGGTAAAATCGCTGCCGGTGCGTCTGGCGGTGAATCGCCTGCTGCGCCAGCCGTGGTCGACCCTCAGCCAGCTGTCGGCATTTTCGCTCTCGTTCATGCTGCTGGCATTGTTGCTGGTGCTGCGCGGCGATCTGCTGGATCGCTGGCAACAGCAGCTTCCACCAGAAAGCCCGAACTACTTTTTGATCAACATTGCCCCGGAGCAGGTAACGCCCCTGAAAGCGTTTCTCGCTGAACACCAGATTATCCCGGAGTCTTACTACCCCATTGTGCGGGCGCGCCTGACCCAGATTAACGGGCAGTCCACTGAGGGCAATAAAGATGAATCCCTCAACCGCGAGCTGAACCTCACCTGGCAGGATAAGCGCCCGGATCACAACCCCATTGTGGCCGGAAGCTGGCCGCCAAAAGCGGGTGAAGTCTCCATGGAGGAGGGGCTGGCAACACGCCTTAATGTCGCACTGGGGGATACGGTGACCTTTACCGGCGATACGCAGGATTTCAGCGCGAAAGTGACCAGCCTGCGCAAGGTCGACTGGGAGAGTCTGAGGCCTAACTTCTTCTTTATCTTCCCCCCCGGGGCGCTGGACGGGCAGCCCCAGAGCTGGCTCACCAGCTTCCGCTGGGAGAATGGCAACGGTATGCTCACCCAGCTTAACCGCGAGTTCCCCACCATCAGCCTGCTGGATATCGGCGCGATCCTCAAACAGGTCGGGCAGGTGCTGGAGCAGGTGAGCCGGGCGCTGGAGGTGATGGTGGTGCTGGTGACCATCTGCGGCGTGCTGCTGCTGCTGGCCCAGGTGCAGGTCGGGATGCGCCAGCGTCATCAGGAGCTGGTGGTCTACCGTACTCTGGGGGCAGGTAAAAAGCTGCTGCGCACCACGCTGTGGAGCGAGTTCGCCCTGCTGGGGCTGGTGGCTGGTCTGGTGGCGGCCATTGGTGCCGAAACTGCGCTGGCGGTGCTGCAAACCCGGGTATTTGACTTCCCGTGGGAGCCAGACTGGCGGCTGTGGGTGATCCTGCCGCTCAGCGGTGCGGTGCTGCTTTCGCTGTGCGGCGGCTGGCTGGGGGCGCGTTTACTGAAAGGCAAAGCCCTGTTCCGCCAGTTCTCCGGTTAATTCCTTTCCTGAACTATCACGTGCCAGTTTTTATACTGGCACGTGATGGCTAAGTAGCATAAAAAGATAAATCATTGGTTTTTAGCGGCACAAAACATTAAAAACCGGGCAACACGGACAGATAAATCCTGGTTAATATTCACCTGCTAAATAAATGGCAGTGTGTTTAACAAGGAAAAACAGTGACTATAAATAAAAAAGCGCTGGCAGTGGCTATTGGCGCAGCAGTGGCATTGACCTCTTTTGCATCCCAGGCTGAAATCACCGTTCTTAAACAAGATCCGCAGGCGGGCAACCCGCTGAGCCGTCTGAACTTCACCGTTGGCGGCAGTATTCGTCCTCAGTTCCAGAACATGACCGGCGACGACGGCAAAAACAGCTATAAGCGTAATGGCTTTGACGGCGGTACCCGCTTCCGTTTCGCGGCGGATTACTACCTGTTTGATGACATCAGCTGGGTCAGCTACTACGAGCTGGGGGTGAACATTCCGGCGCAGTTTAACTGGGACAACCACCATGCGGACGGCGCGCGCGATACCTCCCGCCGCATGCTCTACACCGGCCTGAAGAGCGACACCTGGGGTACCCTGACCTTTGGCCAGCAGAACAGCGTCTATTACGATGTGGTCGGCGCGAAAACCGATATCTGGGACTACGACATGATCGGCCAGGCGCCGGGTAATGGCATCAACGGTGATTACGACGGCTCTTACCGTTCACGCCAGATGTTGAAATACAAGAAAACCCTCGGCGATGCCGATCTCTACGCCTCGTACCTGTTCGAAGACAGCGAATATCTGCCGGGCAACGGCCTGCGTTACAAACGTAAAGGCGGCGGTTCACTGGGTCTGGATTATCGTCTGACCACCGACCTGACCTGGGGCGCGGCCTGGAACTACACCCGCGCTGACATGCGTAACCCGGATAACGGCGATAGCAAAACCTGGGATCAGAACATCCTCGGTACCGCGCTGAGCTGGACGCCGGACAACTGGACCTTCTCCGCAGGCGGCGGCTGGTATCAGAACTTTATGACCAGCAAAAAAGTGTCGGTTAACGACTACTTCGCGGGTGATGCGTGGGGTATTGAGTACTTCGCCGGCTATAAATTCCCGATTGGTCAGTATGCGGTGAAATCGATCCAGCCTTACTTCATGGGTGACCGTATTGAGACCATGAATGGCAGCAACTACCAGCGCATCGACAACGGCGTGGGTGTCAGCTTCCAGCTGGACTACGGCTTCCGCGTCGATTACGAGCACGTGTTCACCTCCAGCACCGACGATCTGGGCGATATGAACCTGGTACGTTTGCGTTACGACTTCTGAGTCGTCTGTTCCCCGGTAGCGCGCAGCGATCCGGGGCTACATGTGGTGCGGTTTGTTCCCCGGTGGCGCTGCGCTTACCGGGGCTACATGTGGTGCGGTTTGTTCCCCGGTAGCGCGCAGCGATCCGGGGCTACATGTGGTGCGGTTTGTTCCCCGGTGGCGCTGCGCTTACCGGGGCTACGTATGGTGCGGTTTGTTTCCGGGTAGCGCGCAGCGATCCGGGGCTACGTGTGGTGCGGTTTGTTTCCGGTGGCACTGCGCGTACTGGAACGGTGTAGGCCGGGTAAGCGCAGCGCCACCCGGCGTTCTGTCAGCGGCTCAGCCACTCCGCCACGTCCCCATACGTCCCGCGATAGACAATCTTCTCCGCCTTCTTCTCCAGCTGATAGCGATACATCGGGTCGTAATAGTCATTGAGCAGCGGCGCCAGCCAGCTGAGATGCGCCTCGGTACTGCCGGTACGCTGCTGTTCAACGAGCGCGGAATCCAGCAGGGCGGTCAATTCGGCATAACGCTGTAACCCCAGGCGGCGGCGAATGGCAAACAGGCCGTGGTGCAGGTAATCGCGATACTCCAGCCAGCCCGCCTCTTCCCCCCGCGCTTCGCGAAAGGCCTGCCACATCTGCTCGAAATACTCTTCGCGCAGGCGCTCAAGGCGCACCTCAAACGGGTCCTCAACCACCACAATGGGCGACTGCGCCATGCGGTCGCGCAGGCACTCTGGCAGGTGGTTGGAGCCAATCATCCGCCCCTCATCTTCCAGCACCCAGCGCGCAGCGTTTTTTTTCAGCAACTCGACGGCGAGATGGTTTTCAAAACTGGCCTGGGAAAGCTGCGGGGCCAGCGTGCGGCCAAAGGAGGAGCCGCGGTGGTGCGCCAGTCCTTCGAGATCGACGCCCTCAGGATGCGCCTTCACCAGCAGCGTTTTGCCGCTCCCGGTGCAGCCGCCAATCAGTACGCTGGGTTTTTGCGCCTGCTCAACGGTCGCCTGGATAGCCGCCTGGCGTAGCGCCTTGTAGCCACCGACGATCAGCGGGTAATCTACCCCGGCCTCTTTCAGCCACGCCTGCGCGATATGCGAGCGCTGTCCGCCCCGGGCGCAGCAGAGATAGCCCTGCGGATGGGCAAGGCAGGCGGCGCGCCAGGCCTCCAGCCGCTCTTCACGCGTCTCACCGCTTACCAGACGGTGGCCGAGCGCCAGTGCCGCCTCCGGACCCTGGCGTTTATAGCAGGTGCCCACGGCGGCGCGTTCGTCGTCGTTCATTAGAGGCAGGTTGTGTGCCGCAGGCATGGCGCCCTGAGCAAATTCCACGGGGGCACGCACGTCAATTAATGGCGTGTCGGTAGCAAGTATGGCGCGGTAGTCCGTCCCATCGTTCATAAGGATCCCTCAAAACAACAATGGGCAGGATTTTACGCCGGGGAAGGGGAAGGTCAACTCCCCGGCGGATGAGGCTTAGCTGAGCGTTGACTGCGCCCAGGCAATCCCGCTGGCGTACTCCGGCGGCAGCAGAGGGACAATTGCTTCAAGCGTTGCGCAAAGGCGAGGGATATCGCTGTCATTCAGGTTGAGATGGCCGACCTTACGACCCGGGCGCACCTCTTTGTCGTACCAGTGCAGATGCACCAGCGGCAGCTTCAGCCAGTCATCGTTCAGATCGGTACCGATCAGGTTGATCATCACCGACGGGCTATTGACCACCGGCTGCGGCATCGGCAACCGGGTAATGGCGCGCAGATGCAGCTCAAACTGGCTAATGGAGGCGCCGTTTTGCGTCCAGTGGCCGCTGTTGTGGACGCGGGGCGCCAGCTCGTTGATCAACAGACCTTCTGGCGTGACGAAGCACTCCATCGCCATTACGCCCACGTAGCCCAGCGCCTGCATGATGGCAGAGAGCATGCTTTCTGCCTGCGCTTGTTGCGCTGCGTTGGCCTGCGGGAAGACCACGCTGGTGCGCAGGATCCCGTCCTGATGCAGGTTATGGGTCAGGGGATAAAAGACCGTGCTGCCGTCGTGGGCGCGGGCACCCACCAGCGACACTTCACCGCTGAAATTAATGCCCTCCTCAACGATGCATTCGCCGTAGCACTCGTCCGGCAGCTGGTCGGTTTCCCCGGCGCGCAGACGCCACTGGCCGCGGCCATCGTAGCCGCCCACGCGACGCTTGACGATTGCCAGTTCACCCAGCGCGTCAAACACACCCGGCCACTGGCTTTTTTCACTCAGCAGCTGCCACGGCGCGGTAGCGAGATGCAGATCGTCGAACAGCTGCTTTTGCGTAAGACGGTCAGCAATAATCGGGAAGACGTCGCGGTTAACGAAGGCGTTGTGACGAGCCAGCTCGCGGGTTAACGGCGTTTCCGGCCAGCGTTCGATTTCTGCGGTGATGACGCTCTGCTGAAACGGCACGGCTTCAGGCTCATCGTCCAGCCCGACCGGCCAGACGGCGATCCCCAGCGGTTCACCAGCCTGACGCAGCATACGGCCTAACTGGCCGTTACCAAGGACGCAAACCTGCTTCATGCCGCACCTCGCGGGTCCGGGTTCTCCAGGACCTCGTCGGTCTGGGCGGTACGCCACGCGACCAGGCGCTGATGCAGTTCTTTATCATGAGTGGCCAGGATCTGAGCGGCCAGCAGCGCGGCGTTAGCTGCGCCTGCTTTGCCAATCGCCAGCGTCCCTACCGGAATGCCGCGCGGCATCTGCACGATGGAGTAGAGGCTGTCGACACCGCTCAGGGCTGCGCTCTGAACCGGGACGCCGAGCACCGGCACCAGGGTTTTGGCGGCAATCATACCGGGCAGATGCGCGGCCCCGCCGGCACCGGCAATAATCACCTGATAGCCATTCTCTTCTGCGCCTTCGGCGAAGCTGAACAGCTTATCGGGAGTGCGGTGCGCGGAGACCACTTCAACGTGGTGAGGAACGTTCAGGATGTCAAAGATTTCGGCGGCGAACTGCATGGTAGCCCAGTCGCTATTGGACCCCATCACGATGGCGACACGCGCCGGATTATTGCTGGAAGACATGCGTCTTAAAACTCCTGTGGTGCACAACTCTCGGCTTTTGAGGCCAAAGAGAATAGCACGATAGAGAGGCAAGGAAAACGGTTGCGCGGCTAAAACTTCCGGCAAAATCCCGTGCTTTCTGCCACAAAAAAACCGCCGAAAGGCGGTCTTTTCACAGGTTACTTTGACATTTTACAGGAGATTACCTGCGGTCAGGCTCTCTTTATCAAAGGCATGGCTCACATCAATATGATTTTGATGTACTGCCGTGTCGATATTCGAACCCGCCTCCGGGGTGGAGAAGGCGTTCTCGGCGGCCATCGCGCCAGAGGTGAGGGAAGCGGCCAGCAGCAGGGCGCTGACGATAGTGATATTTTTCATTCTTTTTTCCTTCTTCATCCTGTTGTCGCTGTCGCTTGTCTCTTATCTGGCGGCACGGCAATGCGTTAAATTATTTAGTCAGTTCAGCGGTCATATACACGCGGTTGTCGAACTGGGCGCTGGTGATTTTGTAGGCGGCACCCTCTTTAGCGGCCTGCGCGGCGATTTTGGCTTCGGCGCGGTCAATGGTAGAGGCGGTGGCGCTCACGCTCTGGGCAAAAGAACCGAAAGAGATCAGAGAAAGTGCGGCAACTGCAACGAAAGTTTTGATGGATTTCATGGTCGTATTCCTTAAGCTGATTTGTCTGGAGTAGGGCGTTGTTGCCCTGATGTGAGTAATCATAGGCCGACCAGAGTGTGATTAAAATCAAAACAATTTGCGGGAACAATTCAAAAAAATTGAATGATTTTCAGTCGGGGGATTTCAGAAAGGGAAAGCGATCAGCTCCACGCCTTCGGGCGTGACCTTAATCATCGATCCTTCGCTATGCCAGGCGCCTAACACCACGCGGTGGGCTTGCTCTCCGTTGGCGGTCAGGTCATGCATGGCCGGGCGATGGGTATGGCCGTGGATCAGCCACTGGACCTGGTGTTTTTCCATCACGCTGACTACCGCCTGCGGGTTCACGTCCATGATGGTCATCGATTTGCTGCTGTTGGCGGCTTTACTGCCGGCGCGCATTTTCGCGGCGATGCGGCTGCGAATAAACAGCGGCAGGGCGAGAAAGAGCGTCTGGATCCAGGGGGTATGCACTTTGGCGCGAAACGCCAGATAGCCGGTATCGTCGGTGCAGAGCGTGTCGCCATGCATAATCAGCACGCGGCGGCCATACAAGTCGAGGACGGTCTCTTCCGCCAGCAGGATCATGCCGCTTTCACGGGCGAAGCGTTTGCCCAGCAAAAAGTCGCGGTTGCCGTGGATAAAGAAGCAGGGGACGCCAGAGTCGACCAGCGCTTTAAGCGCACTCGCTATCTCGCGGTGCAGCGGGTTCGGATCGTCGTCGCCAATCCAGGCTTCGAACAGATCCCCCAGGATGTAAAGCGCATCGGCGTGGCGGGCTTCACCCTGTAAAAAACGCAGAAAACCGGCGGTGATCGCCGGTTCTTCTGTTTGCAGATGCAGATCTGCAATAAAGAGTGTCGCCACGAATTATTCGCTGACGGTCACGCTTGTGATTACAACGTCTTCTTTTGGAACGTCCTGGTGCATGCCGCTGCGGCCAGTAGAAACGGCTTTGATCTTGTCAACCACGTCCATACCTTCAACCACTTCTGCAAACACGCAGTAGCCCCAACCCTGCAGGCTTTCGCCAGAGAAGTTCAGGAAGTCGTTGTCTGCTACGTTAATGAAGAACTGCGCGGTGGCAGAGTGTGGCGCCTGAGTACGGGCCATTGCCAGGGTACCGCGGGTGTTTTTCAGACCGTTATTAGCTTCGTTTTTGATAGCCTCTTTGGTCTCTTTCTGTTTCATGCCAGGTTCAAAACCGCCGCCCTGGATCATAAAGCCGTTAATGACACGGTGGAAAATGGTGTTGTTGTAGAAACCTTCGCGGCAGTAGTCCAGGAAGTTTTTAACTGTTTCAGGCGCTTTGTCATCAAAGGTTTTGATTACGATATCGCCATGATTAGTGTGGAAAGTAACCATTTTTGCATCCTGTTCCGTTATAGTGGTGCTTCGACCCCGCCAGGGGCCACAATAAGCGCTTGTTATAGCATAACCTCACGACGCGATCACCTTGCATTGCGTGCTGCTTCGGGTTTGAATTACCATTAGAATATGCTGTTTTCACCCACACACGTCTCACATGGAATCTTCGATGTTAAAAATCTTCAACACACTGACGCGCCAAAAAGAGGAATTCAAACCTATTCATGCCGGGGAAGTCGGCATGTACGTGTGTGGTATTACTGTTTACGATCTCTGTCATATCGGCCATGGCCGTACTTTTGTTGCCTTCGACGTGGTGTCGCGCTATCTGCGCTTCCTTGGGTACAACCTTAAGTATGTACGCAATATCACCGATATCGACGACAAAATTATCAAACGCGCGAACGAAAATGGGGAAAACTTTGTCGATTTAGTCGATCGTATGATTGGCGAAATGCACAAGGATTTCGATGCCCTGAATATTCTGCGCCCGGACATGGAGCCGCGTGCGACGCACCATATCCCTGAGATCATTGAGATCACCGAACAGCTGATCGCCAAAGGCCACGCCTACGTGGCGGACAATGGCGACGTCATGTTCGACGTGCCGACCGATCCGCATTACGGTCAGCTCTCCCGCCAGGATCTGGATCAGCTCCAGGCCGGGGCGCGTGTGGATGTGGTTGAGGTTAAACGCAACCCGATGGACTTCGTGCTGTGGAAGATGTCGAAAGAGGGTGAGCCAAGCTGGCCATCCCCGTGGGGCGCGGGCCGTCCGGGCTGGCACATTGAGTGTTCGGCCATGAACTGCAAACAGCTGGGTAACCATTTCGATATTCACGGCGGCGGTTCAGACCTGATGTTCCCGCACCATGAAAACGAAATTGCCCAGTCAACCTGCGCCCATGACGGCGAATATGTGAACTACTGGATGCACTCCGGGATGGTGATGATTGACCGGGAGAAGATGTCCAAATCGCTGGGCAACTTCTTTACCGTGCGTGATGTGCTGAAGTACTACGATGCTGAAACCATCCGTTACTTCCTGATGTCCGGCCACTATCGCAGCCAGCTGAACTACAGCGAAGAGAACCTCAAGCAGGCGCGTTCTGCCCTGGAGCGTCTCTACACCGCCCTGCGCGGAACCGACACCTCTGTGGCGGCTGCGGGCGGCGAGGCGTTTGAAGCCCGTTTTGTTGAGGCGATGAACGACGACTTCAACACCCCGGAAGCCTACTCTGTGCTGTTCGATATGGCCCGTGAAGTGAACCGTCTGAAAGGTGAAGATGTGCATGCGGCTAATGCGCTGGCCTCTCATATGCGTAAACTGTCTGGCGTACTGGGTCTGCTGGAGCAGGCGCCGGAAGCGTTCCTGCAGAGCGGTGCGCAGACGGATGACGGCGAAGTAGCTGAAATTGAAGCGTTAATCAAGGCGCGTCTGGAAGCGCGTCAGGCGAAAGACTGGGCCGCGGCCGATGCCGCGCGTAACCGTCTCACCGAGATGGGCATCATCCTGGAAGATGGTCCGCAGGGCACCACCTGGCGCCGTAAGTAAGTCCATCAGGCCCGGCGGCGCATCGCTTGCCGGGCATGGGGTTATGTAGGCCGGGTAAGGCGCAGCCGCCACCCGGCTTTTTTAACGCCGCTTCCACCACAACAAACCCATCACGATAACCCCCGGCAGCCACACCCACAGCAGTTCCGAGATAATCACCTGATGCCCGTACGGCGTGGTGTAGCGAGAGAGCGCAAAAGGCGCGACCTTAATCACCTGCCACGGCGCAAAGAAACGTTCATCCGACCACGGCCACAGCCAGCCGACCCCTTTCCCGCCCGTCGTCACCGAATCCCGCAGGCTGTGCGACAGCAGCGACACGGTTAAAAACAGCCAGCAGCGCATCACTCCCGCCCGGAACCATCGTCGCCCGACCAGCACGCAGAGTAACGGCACCACAAAGGCAAACAGCAGCGAGTGGGTAAACCCGCGATGGCCAAAAATATTGCCGTAGGCGACGCCAAACTTAAACGCGAGTACGTCGGCATCCGGCAGCATGGCGAGAACGATCCCGGCGAACAGCAGGCGAGGGGGGATCACCCGGCTGCCCAGCCCTAAGCCGAGGCAAACCGGCACAGCAGCGTGGGTAATAATGGTTGGCATAAGGATTATCCATGGCAAATCATGGAAATATAGCAGAGCGCGACTTAACGCAGAGCCGGGCGTAAATCTGAATTATGCCGATTCCCGGGCGACGAGCTGCCCGGAGAGAGTAATGCGCTGGGTTTGCAGCTCAGGCTCTTTTAGCTGGCGGATCATCAGCCCCGCCGCCTGACGCCCCGTCTCTTCGCTGGCGGAGGAGACATAGGTAAACGACGGGGAGGTGAGGTTGACGTGCAGCATATCTTCAAACCCCACCAGCGCCACCTGCTGGGTGAGGAAGACATCTTTCCCCACGGTGCGGCCAACGTGATGGATCCCGGAGATAGAGCCGATCATCGCATCCGGGGAGTGGCAGAGCAGGGCGGTGATAGTGTTGTTCTTCTCCAGCAGCTGACGGGTGGCGAAGCTAACCGCCTGGGTATCGTCGCTGCAGGCGGGGGCGGATTCGTCGCGGAACACCAGCCCGTTTTGTGTCATCGCGCTGCGAAAACCGAGCAGGCGCTGCTCGCGGATGAGGTCACCCTCCTGCCCGCCGATATAGGCGATATTGCGATGGCCCCGCTCAATCAGATAGCGGGTCGCCAGATGCGCCGCCTGGCGGTTATCGCGCATCACCAGATTACAGGTTTCGTTGAGCAGCGACTGGGAGACCGCCACCAGCGGCAGCGGACACTCACGGATCATGTCAGGTAAGGTAGCATGGCGCGTATCGGAAGCCAGATAGATTACCCCGGCCACGCCCTGCTGCTTAAAGGAGAGCAGGCAGCGCTCAAGATGCTCACCGTCGTTCAGCGGCTGGCCGAGAAAGACCATATATCCCTGCTTTTCCAGCTCCTGGACGATGCTTGCCATTACCTTAATGGAAAAGCTGTCGCTGAAATCACGCAGGATCAGGCCGATAAGGTTGGAGGTGTTGGCGCGAAGATTGGCGGCGGCTACGTTATGCACGTAGCCCAGGGCGGTGATGGCGGCGTGGACTTTTTCGATCGTCGCCTCTGAGATCTTTCCTTTCTGACGCAGAACCAGCGAGACGGTAGAGACCGAAACCCCTGCCTCTCTGGCGACATCAATGATGCTGACCTTCTTCACATCTTCTCCCTGAAATGCCTGATAAGACAACGCCTCCCGTAAGAGTACAGGAGACGTGTCGGACAGGCAGCTTATTATTTACCGATTAGGGTGGACATCGTCTGGGCGATAAACTGCGCCCGGGCGCCAAAGATAACCTGAATGCCGGAATCACCGACGAAGACCACGCCGCGTGCACCGAGGCCGTTCAGACCGTCTTTGTCCACCACATCGCTCTTCGCCACTTCCAGACGCAGGCGGGTGATGCAGGAGCCGACAGAGTTGATGTTCTGCGCGCCACCGAGCAGGCCGATGATTTCGTTGGCGATTTCGGTATCGGTTTTATCGTCCGCATTGGCTGTCACTTCAGTGCGGCCCGGCGTTTTCACGTCGAAACGACGGATCACGAAGCGGAAGGTGAAGTAGTAAATCAGCGCCATCGGGACACCGATGATAATGGCGTTGAGGAAGTTGGTCTGGTACCCGTTGAACGACGGCAGGATCCCGAACGACAGGTAGTCGATAAAGCCCGCGGAGAAGGACTTGGCGATATGCGCATGCAGCAGGTACATGGTCATGTAGGCCAGGCCCGCCATGATGGCGTTAAAGACGTAGAGGATCGGCGCCACAAAGATAAAGGTGAACTCCACCGGCTCGGTGATCCCGGTCAGGAAGCAGGTGAGTGCCGCAGAGAAGAGAATACCGGCGGCAATCTTTTTGTTTTTGGTGTGCGCTTCGTGGTACATCGCCAGACAGGCCGCAGGCAGCGCGAACAGCATCAGCGGGAACTCGCCCTGCATGAATTTACCGGCGTTCTGGTAGGTATCGCTGCTGAAGGATTTCACCCCTTCTTCCAGCATCTTGAACCAGATGGTCTGGTCGCCGTGGATCACCTGGCCCGCCTGGGTAGTGTAATCCCCGAACGAGTACCAGAACGATGGATACCAGATATGGTGCAGACCCAGCGGGATCAGCGCACGCTCCACCAGACCAAAGATAAAGGTCGAGGCCGCCTGGTTATCACCGTTAACGATCACCGACAGCGCGTCGATACCGGCCTGGATATGCTGCCAGACGTACGGCAGCAGCAGCCCCATCACGAATGAGAGGAACGCCGTGGCGATCGCCACAAAACGCTTTCCGGAGAAGAAGCCGAGGAACTCCGGCAGCTGCATGGTGTGAAAGCGGTTATAACACCACGCGGCGAGGATCCCGCACAGCAGGCCGCCAAAGACGCCCATCTGCAGGGTCGGGATGCCCACCACCATGGCGTATTTCCCGCCCTGGGAGGCCATCTCCGGCGTAATGCCGAGCACGGTGCCAATGGTGATGTTGGTGACAAATACCGCCACCGCTGCCGACAGCGCGGCGATACCCGATTCTGACGCCAGGCCGACGGCAGAGCCGATGGCAAACAGCATCGGCAGGTTATCAAAAATAACGCCACCCGCGTTCATCATCAACGGCAGGTGGAATTTATCGCCGAAAGCCAGCAGCAGGCCCGCAGCGGGAAGCAGCGAGATCGGCAGCATTAATGCGCGACCAATCATCGACAATTTTGACAGCGATTTAACAAACCCTGATATCAGACTCATGCTGATTTCCCCCGAGTGCGCTCTGTGAGCGCTGTTATAGTGAGTAGAACGTTTTAGTAGAACGTTCTACTTATCGTGATGAAAGGCTGAAATCCGCGCAACTGAATTCTCACCTTTTAACAGATGAAATAGTGATTATTTGAAGTTGATCGATAATTAACCGTGATGGTCGTGGGGGAATCGTGAAGAGAATTGCCGGGTGGCGGCTGGCGCCTTACCCGGCCTACAGACAGAGCCCGTACGTAGGCCCGGCAAGCGCAGCGCCGCCGGGCATCAGACGGCTCAGGCCGTTACGGTGACGCTCTGGCCTTCAAAACTCACAGTCTGTCCGGCAACGATCTTGCAGCGCTTGCGGGTTTCCACCACGCCATCAACTTTGACCAGACCGTCAGCAATGACGATCTTCGCCTGGGCGCCGCTTTCGCTCCAGCCTTCGAGCTTCAGCAGATCGCACAGCTCAACATGCGGGTGTTTACCTAATGAAAATGTCGCCATCTTACGCTTCCTCTACGTCGTGATACTCAACGCATGCTTGTAAAGTATTCTGAATCAGTGTTGCAACGGTCATCGGACCTACGCCGCCCGGAACCGGGGTGATATAAGAGGCACGGGCGGCGGCATCGTCAAACACCACATCGCCGACCACTTTGCCGCTCTCCAGACGGTTAATCCCCACGTCCACCACAATGGCGCCTTCCTTGATCCACTCGCCCGGGATAAAGCCCGGCTTGCCGACCGCCACGATCAGCAGGTCAGCATTTTCGACGTGCTGGCGCAGATTTTTAGTAAAGCGGTGGGTGACGGTGGTGGTGCAGCCGGCCAGCAGCAGCTCCATGCTCATCGGGCGACCGACGATATTGGACGCACCAATCACCACGGCGTTCAGGCCGTAGGTGTCGATGTTATAGCGCTCCAGCAGGGTCACAATGCCGCGCGGCGTACAGGGACGCAGGCGAGGCGCGCGCTGGCACAGGCGGCCCACATTGTACGGGTGGAAGCCGTCCACATCTTTGTCTGGCGCGATACGTTCCAGCACTTTCACATTGTCGATGCCCGCAGGCAGCGGCAGCTGAACCAGAATGCCGTCGATTGCTTTATCGGCGTTCAGGGTATCGATCAGCTCAAGCAGCTCTGCTTCCGTGGTGGTTTCAGGCAGATCGTAAGAGCGGGAGAGAAAGCCAACCTCCTCGCACGCTTTACGTTTGCTGCCGACATAAATTTGTGAAGCCGGGTTGCTGCCGACCAGCACAACCGCCAGCCCAGGGGCGCGTTTTCCCGCGGCCAGACGTGCTGCCACTTTTTCCGCAACCTCAGAGCGCACCTGCTGCGCAATCGTTTTACCGTCAATAATCTTTGCTGCCATCAGAGAGAAGATTCCGTCTGTAAGGAGTGAAAGGGGGGATGAGCATATTTTGTCAGAAGCGCGCGCTGCTGTCAGTCACACTTTGCGGATTTTCCTGTTAAGCGGCGCTGAGGAGGGGCAGGGGTATGAACTGAAAGAGGATTGTACTAAAATCAATTGACTCAACCGGCGTTGACCGTATAATTCCACGCGCTTCACCACTGCGAAGTTTCTTCTCTGTGCGCCCTTAGCTCAGTTGGATAGAGCAACGGCCTTCTAAGCCGTAGGTCAAAGGTTCGAATCCTTTAGGGCGTGCCATTCAAAATCAATAAGTTACGACAAACCTCCCACCTCACCAATAAATCACGCGGGTAAATTGCCGTGTATGTTTCCTGCCCCTAAAATCCCGCCACTAAGCATCACCTTCACGCACAATATTTAACCTACTCACGAATAGCTAATATTCTGTATCCACTCCCCTCTTAAATCTGCTTTCCTAAAAGTGACCCAATCTTTCGGGGGGCTGCTGTACGCATACGCGAGGGGCTGGCTGAAGAAACCGCGGCGAATGACCAGAAAACGGTTTACAAAATCGCGCGAAACCTCGTTTAACCTTCGGTTCCATTCTGCGATATAGTAGGGGCATTCTCGTCTCACCTTCTGACAGGTAACACCGGCAATGGCTCTGATCCCAAAAAACTACGCGCGGCTGGAAAGCGGCTACCGTGAGAAAGCCCTCAAAATCTATCCCTGGGTATGCGGACGCTGCTCGCGGGAGTTTGTCTATTCAAACCTGCGTGAACTGACGGTTCATCATATCGATCATGACCACACCAATAACCCGGAGGATGGCAGTAACTGGGAGCTGCTGTGCCTGTTCTGCCATGACCACGAGCATTCGAAGTACACCGAAGCCGACATGTACGGAACTACCGTGGTGGCGGGCGAGGATGCGCAAAAGGATGTGGGGGCAGCCACCTACAACCCCTTTGCCGATCTGAAATCGATGCTCAACAAAAAATAATCATTGAGTTTTCCAGGCCGGGCAAGCGACGCGACCCCGGCAACGCCCGAACAGATAACGGATGAGTCTTCAGAGGGAATGATGTCCGGTATTGCGCATTACTATGTCCAGCAGCAGAGCATGAACACGCAGCAAGTGGCGACGCTATCGGCTCAGACCGCCTCTTCAGGGGCGTCGCAGACCAGCGTCCCGGCCTCTTTTCAGCAGGTATCCCACGCATCGCAACCGATCGTTTCGCAGCCCGCTATCCCGACGCTCAATTCCGCTGATACCCGCCAGACCGCCGTTGCCGCAACGCCCGCCTCGTTTGGTCAGCTGGATCAGTACGCCCGTATCCAGGGCTGGAGTGAGAAGCAAATCGCGCTGATGAACCGCCTGTCAGCGTACAAAAACAGCCGCTCCGGTCCCGCCTGGCGGGCGCCAGGCGCAGGTGTTCGCGGGATTCGCAATAACAACCCCGGCAATCTGGAAGCCAGCTGGGCATTTAGCTGGCTGGGGCAGAATGGCACTGACGGGCGTTTCGCCACCTTTGCCACCCCCGAACACGGGATACGCGCGCTGGGGGTCAACCTGCTCTCCTACCAGCGACGCGGGCTGGATACCATCAGCAAAATTATCTCCCGCTGGGCGCCACCGCAGGATAATAACGATACCACCGCCTATATCCAGAATGTCAGCCAGGCGCTCGGCGTCTCGCCCACCACCCGGCTGGATGTAACCTCGCCTGAGATATTACGCGCCCTCAGTAAGGCGATTATTCGTCAGGAAAACGGCAATGTGCCGTTTTCGGATGAGGTTATCAACAGTGGCGTCTTTTCGGCGCTGGGGATGGCGGAGCTTTCTGGCGCCCAGCCTGCGGTGTTGAAAAGCATGCCGGTTGACTCCCCCTTTGTGTTGCAAGCCCGCAAAGAGTAACCCGCGCTCATCTCCCTTTTTACTTTGTTGCTCCTGTTTACACTTGATCATATAAAGATAATGAGTATAGTTCTCATTCTCTTTAGTGTTTGTGGGCACGTATGGACCTTCCCGCAGCAACAGTGAGGCAGCTCTCACACGGAACACTGAGCGTTAACGGGAGACGCTGCCCTGGCCTGACGGCCTGACACCAAAATCCAAATCGCAAACCGATGCGATGCAGGCGTCCTCTTCATACTTTTGCACGGTAAAGGATGTTCCTGATGAGCCAAAAATTGTTCGCCCCAACACCTGCTTTAGCCCCCACGCAGACCAGCGTCGTCAAACGCTGTCTGGCTGACGAGCCCGACAGTGTGGCCCGTATCGCTCTGAAATAGTCTTTTTATAACAACGAAGGCCCGGCGACGGGTCATTTTGCGCGCACGTTGAAAGAGTTAATCATGAACAACACCAGAAAAATGAACAAAACGCTGCTGGCTCTCGCCATCGGCGCCATCGCCCATTCTGCCGTCGCGGCGGAGAGCAAAAAAGAAGAGACCCTCGTGGTGCAGGCCGCACCCAGCGATTTTAAACCCGGCGGCGACCAGCTGGTGCCAGCCTTCCTGGACGGACAGGTGGCGAACGGCGGACGCATGGGGATGCTCGGGCAGCAAAATGCCATGGACGTGCCGTTTAACATCATCAGCTACACCTCGAAGCTGGTGGAAGATCAGCAGGCGCGCACCATAGCCGACGTGGTGGCTAACGATGCGGGCGTCCAGTCCGTGCAGGGCTACGGCAACAGCGCGGAGAGCTACCGCATTCGCGGCCTGAAGTTCGACGGGGATGATATGACCTTCGGCGGACTTTCCGGCGTGCTGCCGCGTCAGGTGGTGGACGCGCAGATGGTAGAGCGGATTGAGATCTTCAAAGGCGCCAACTCCCTGATGAACGGTGCGGCCAGCTCCGGCGTGGGCGGGATGATCAACCTTGAGCCGAAACATGCAGGCGCCACGCCGCAGGCGAAAGTGGGCGTGGACTACACCTCCGATTCTCAGATTGGCACTACCCTGGATGCCGGACGTCGCTTCGGTGACAACGACCAGTTTGGTGCCCGCGTCAACGTGGTCCACCGGGAAGGGGAAGCCCCGGTCGCCAACGATCGCCGCCGCACCACGCTGCTCTCCACCGGCCTCGACTATGCGGGCGATAACTTCCGCAGTTCCGTGGATCTGGGTTATCAGAAGAAAACCTTCCACGGCTCAGAAACCGGGGTCAACGTATCCGGCGTGGATTTCGTGCCGGAGCCGCCGAAAAACGATCGTAACTACTCCCAGAAGTGGGCCTACAGCAATATCGAAAACGAATTCGGCATGTGGCGCAGCGAGTATGACATCACCGATAACTGGACCGCCTATACCGGTCTGGGGGCACAGCACGCTCATGAAGAAGGGCTCTACAGCGGTGCGAAGCTGGTGGACAAGAGCGGCAAAGCCACCGCAACCCGCCTGGATACTAACCGCCTCAGCGACAGCGTGAGCGGCATGGCGGGCATTCGCGGTAACTTTGAGACCGGCTTCGTGACGCACAAGGTGAACGTCGGCTATTCGGCGATGACCAAAAACGAAAAAATCGCCTGGAAGATGTCCGCCGCGAAAGATAACCCGGTCACCAACATCTACCACAACACCGGCGTGGATGCGCCGCCGAGCACCAACTTCAACGGCTCAGGCGGCAACTACAGCGATCCGCTGACCAGCGGCCGCACCCGCACTCAGGGCTGGCTGCTGAGCGACACCCTCGGCGTGCTGGACGATAAACTGCTGTTTACCGTCGGGGCCCGTCATCAGAAGGTGGTGATCCGCGGCTATAACAAAATCACCGGGATGGAAAATGCGGCTGACAGCTTCGATGGCGACCGCTGGATGCCTACCTACGGCGTGGTCTATAAGCCGTGGGAGACGGTCTCGCTCTATGCCAACCACACCGAGGCGCTGCAGCCGGGTAAAACCGCGCCAAACACCGCCATCAACTACGGTCAGAGCACCGGTATCGTCCACTCGAAACAGAACGAAGTGGGTGTGAAGGCCGATTTCGGCCGTGTGGGCGGCTCGCTGGCGCTGTTTGAGATCAAAATGCCGTCCGCCATTCTCGACAGCCAGACCAAATACTACGGTCTGGATGCCGAACAGCGTAACCGCGGTGTGGAGCTGAACGTCTTTGGCGAGCCCATGCTGGGCCTGCGTCTGAACGCCAGCGCCACCTGGCTGCAGGCGGAGCTGACCAAAACCAACAACGGCGTTAACCAGGGCAACGACGCGATTGGCGTGCCGAACTTCTACGGCGTGCTGGGGGCCGAGTATGACATCAAGCCCGTCGATGGCCTGACCGCCACCGCCCGGGTGAACCACTCTGGCTCACAGTATGCGGATCTCGCCAACAGCAAGAAGCTGGATAGCTACACCACGCTGGATCTGGGGGTACGTTACCGCTTCGCGGTGAACAATGACCAGAACCAGATGACCGTTCGCGCCGGGATCGAAAACGTCACCGATGAGAACTACTGGGCAAGCGTGGATGACAGCGGCACCTACCTCTTCCAGGGTGAGCCGCGCACCTTTAAGGTCTCTGTCGGCTACGAATTCTGAGTTCGTTCTTTATTAGTGGGGCAGGGATGCCCCACTGTCCGACTGTTATAAAAATGTAATCAATTGTTCTTATAGTGTTCCCACTTTATCGTTTCTTAGCCAAAAGAAAGGAAGCCATCGTGGGTAAACCTCTTAAGTCCGTATTCAAAAAAGAACATCGTGACGATGTCAGCAATCCCAGCGCTAACCCGGTATTTTCCAGCGTGGCGGAGATGTTCCTCTCCCGCCGTCGCTTCTTGCAGATGGGTGCCGTAGCCGGTGCCGCCGCCTCTTTCCCGTTCCTGCTCAAGCCTGAAAGCGCCCTTGCGGCGGTTTCACAGCCTTCCGCTCTGAGCAAGGCGGTTTCGCTCGGCTTTACCAGCATTCCGGTCTCCACCGACGACACGGTCAGGGTGCCCGAGGGCTACATCGCCCGGCCTTTCTACCGCTGGGGCGATGCCACCGGCATCAAGGACGCCATGCCGGCGTTCAAATTTGACGCCAGTAACACCACCGACGAGCAGGCGGCCCAGGCGGGCATGCACCATGACGGTATGGCGTGGTTTAGCCTGCCGCAGGGGGAGGAGAACCCCGGCCACGGCCTGCTGGCGATGAACCATGAGTATATCGACAACGGCATGCTCTTTACCGACGGCACCGCCAACTGGAGCCAGGACAAAGCGCGTAAAGGCCAGAACGCGATGGGCGTGTCGGTTATCGAAGTGAAAAAGAACGGCAATGACTGGGAAGTGGTGCGCCCTTCCAGCTTTGCCCGCCGCATCACGGTCAACACCCCGATGCAGATCACCGGCCCGGCGCGTCAGCAGGAGTTAATGAAAACCGCCGCCGATCCGCAGGGCGAGCGGGTGCTCGGCACCATGCAGAACTGCGCCAACGGCCACACCCCGTGGGGGACTTATCTCACCTGCGAAGAGAACTGGTCAGATATTTTTGTTAAGAAAGGCGAGCGGAACGCGCTGGAGAAGCGCTACGGCATCAGCGACAGCGATGAGTCCTACCGCTGGAGCGAAGTGGACGACCGCTTCAACGTGGATAAAACCCCTAACGAGCCGAACCGCTTTGGCTGGGTAGTCGAGATCGACCCCTACAACCCGGACTCGACGCCGCGCAAGCACACCGCCCTGGGGCGCTTCAAACATGAAGGCGCCGCTGTCACCCTGGCCGCAGATAAGCGCGTGGTCACCTACATGGGCGACGACCAGAAGTTTGAGTACATCTACAAATTTGTCTCCGACAATAAATATAACCCGGCGGATCGCGACGCCAACATGCAGCTGCTCACCACCGGCACGCTCTACGTCGCCCGCTTCAACGACGACGGCTCCGGCGAATGGCTGCCGCTGGTCTTCGGCCTGAACGGGCTGGATAAGAGCAAAGGCTTCGAAAGCCAGGGCGATCTGCTGATCAAAACCCGTCTGGCGGCCGACGCGGTGGGCGCGACCAAAATGGACAGGCCGGAGTGGATCGCGGTCGATCCCCACAGCAGCGGCAGCGTCTACTGCACCCTGACCAACAACAGCGATCGCGGTAAAGAGGGCAAAGCGCCGGTAGATGCGGCCAACCCGCGGGCCAATAACACCTTCGGTCACATCATGCACTGGCTCGAAGAGGGGAGCGATCCCGCGGCCCTGCGTTTCAAATGGGATATTCTGGTGCTGGCCGGACGCACGGAGACGACGGATGAAAAGGCGAAGGGCAGCATGAAGGGGGCCGAATTCGGCAGCCCGGACGGCCTGTCGTTTGACCATCAGGGCGTGCTCTGGATCCAGACTGACGTCTCCTCCAGCACCATTAACAAGAAAGCCTACGAGGGGATGGGCAATAACCAGATGGTGGCGACCATTCCGGGCACCAACGAGTATCGCCGCTTCCTGACGGGCCCGCGCGGCTGCGAAATTACCGGCATCGCCTTCACGCCGGATAACCGCACGCTGTTTATCAATATTCAGCATCCGGGTGAGGGCGGGGACGACATTACCGACCCGGCAAACCCGCGCGCCGTCTCCAACTGGCCGGACAACAACCCGAACGGACGTCCCCGGGCGTCAACGGTCGTCATCACCAAAGCGGACGGCGGCCTGATCGGTTCGTGATCCTCTCCCGCCGGGCAGCAACCGTTGCCCGGCGTTTAACTTGCTCCCGTCTGCCTGAAGTGTTAAAAGGTGCCCCTTCCTCAAAAAGAGACAGGGCCAGGCCGTGAGAAACGCCTCATCCGCTTCAGACAAAAGTGCTGCTGAAGCCGCGTCGGAACAGACACCGACGCTCCATCGTGGTTTACAAAATCGACATATTCAACTTATCGCTCTCGGTGGCGCTATCGGCACCGGACTGTTCCTCGGTATCGGGCCCGCGATTCAGATGGCCGGCCCCGCCGTGCTGCTGGGCTATGCCATTGCGGGCATGATCGCCTTTCTGATCATGCGCCAGCTCGGTGAGATGGTGGTTGAAGAGCCGGTCTCCGGCTCCTTTGCCCATTTCGCCTACAAATACTGGGGCCCTTTTGCGGGCTTCCTGTCGGGCTGGAACTACTGGGTGATGTTCGTGCTGGTGGGCATGGCGGAGCTGACCGCCGCAGGCATCTATATGCAGTACTGGCTCCCGGACGTACCCACCTGGGTCTGGGCCGCGGCGTTCTTCATCATCATTAACGCCGTCAACCTCGTGAACGTGCGCCTGTACGGTGAGACGGAGTTCTGGTTTGCCCTGATCAAGGTGCTGGCGATTATCGGCATGATCGGCTTTGGTCTGTGGATGCTCTTCTCCGGGCACGGCGGCGAGCGGGCGACTATCGACAACCTGTGGCAGCACGGCGGCTTCCTCGCCACCGGCTGGAAAGGACTGATACTGTCCCTGGCGGTGATCATGTTCTCCTTTGGCGGACTGGAGCTTATCGGCATTACCGCCGCCGAAGCCCGCGATCCGCACAAGAGCATCCCGAAAGCGGTCAACCAGGTGGTCTACCGTATTCTGCTGTTCTATATCGGCTCGCTGGTCGTCCTGCTGGCGCTCTACCCGTGGGTGGAGGTGAAGTCGGACAGCAGCCCGTTCGTGATGATTTTCCACGATCTGAACAGCAACCTGGTGGCATCGGCACTTAACTTCGTGATTCTGGTGGCCTCGCTGTCGGTCTATAACAGCGGCGTTTACTCCAACAGCCGGATGCTGTTTGGCCTCTCCGTGCAGGGCAACGCCCCGAAATTTTTAACCCGCGTCAGCCGTCGCGGCGTGCCGGTTAACTCGCTGCTGCTCTCCGGGGGCATTACCTCGCTGGTGGTGCTGATCAACTATCTGCTGCCGCACGAAGCCTTTGGCCTGCTGATGGCGCTGGTGGTGGCAACGCTGCTGCTGAACTGGATCATGATCTGTCTTGCCCACCTGCGTTTTCGCGCGGCGATGCGTCGCAAAGGGCGCGAGACGCAGTTCAAAGCGCTGCTCTACCCGGCGGGTAACTACCTCTGTATCGCCTTCCTGGCGATGATCCTGGTGCTGATGTGCACCATGGATGGCATGCGCACCTCGGCGATCCTGCTCCCGGTGTGGATTGTCTTCCTGTTTGCGGCGTTTAAACTCTCCCGCAAAAAGTAGTGCGGTTTCTGCCCGGCGGCGCTGCGCTTGCCGGGCCTACAACTTCGTAGGCCGGGTAAGGCGAAGCCGCCACCCGGCATAAATGCAAGCACACAGTAAACTGTAGGCCGGATAAGCGCAGCGCCACCCGGCACCCCCGCACACCCCACTTCACCTTTATCGTGACCCCTCTCGCACTTCTTAACCGATCCCCAGGATCTTTGTTTTGTAATCGATTACTTTTCACTTGATGCGATTTGTAATCGATTACTTTTTACGGGTGGGGCTTATCATGGTGTCGACAACTGAAAGTAGTGGAAAGGTGACAGGGGAGTACCGGCTGCTGGTACCGCGCCTCTCCCTAATGATGTTCCTGCAATTTTTTATCTGGGGTAGCTGGTCGGTAACGCTCGGTCTGGTGATGACCCAGCACAACATGTCATTGCTGATTGGCGACGCCTTCTCCGCCGGGCCGATCGCCTCTATTTTATCGCCGTTTGTGCTCGGGATGCTGGTGGACCGCTTCTTCGCCTCGCAGAAGGTGATGGCGGTGATGCACCTGGCCGGGGCGGCGATCCTGTGGTTCGTGCCGGGGGCGCTGATCGCGGAGAACGGCGCGCTGCTGATCGGCTTACTGTTTGGCTACACGCTTTGCTACATGCCAACCCTGGCGCTGACCAATAACATCGCTTTCCACAGCCTGGCGAACGTCGACAAAACCTTCCCGGTGGTCCGCGTATTTGGCACCATCGGCTGGATTGTGGCGGGCATCTTTATCGGCGTCACCGGCGTGGCCGCAAGCGTCACTATCTTTCAGGTGGCGGCGGCCAGCTCCGTCCTGCTGGCACTCTACAGCCTGACGCTGCCGCACACGCCTGCCCCGGCCAAAGGGATGCCGGTGAAGGTGCGCGATCTCTTCTGCGCCGACGCCTTCGCCCTGCTGAAAACCCGTCACTTCTTTATCTTCTGCCTGTGCGCGATGCTGATCTCCGTCCCGCTCGGCACCTACTACGCTTATACCGCCTCTTACCTGGCGGATGCCGGGATCGCGGATGTCAGTACCGCCATGTCCTTCGGCCAGATGTCCGAAATCTTCTTTATGCTGGTGATCCCGCTGCTGTTCCGCCGTCTGGGCGTTAAATACATGCTGCTGATCGGCATGCTGGCGTGGTTTGTCCGCTACGCGATGTTTGCTCTGGGGGTAAGTGAAGAGGGGCGCATCCTGCTCTATCTCGGCATCCTGCTGCATGGCGTCTGCTATGACTTCTTCTTTGTGGTGGGCTTTATCTATACCGACCGCGTGGCGGGCGAAAAGGTCAAAGGCCAGGCGCAGAGCATGATCGTGATGTTCACTTATGGTATCGGGATGCTGCTGGGCTCGCAGATTTCCGGCGCGCTCTACAATCGTCTGGTGGCGGGGCAGGCCGTGCCGCAGGCGTGGGTAACATTCTGGTGGATCCCGGCGGTGGCTGCTGCTGTGATTGCACTCGTTTTCCTTGTCTCGTTCAAATATGACGATGACAAGGCGTAATTTCTGGAGGTGGTATGAGGACGATTAAAGGCCCGGGTATTTTTCTGTCGCAGTTTATTGGGGAGCAACCCCCGTTCAACACCCTCGACGGGCTGGCCGGTTGGGCGGCGGAAAAGGGCTACAAAGCGCTGCAAATGCCCTGCAACCATAAAGCGATTTTTGACGTCGAGCAGGCGGCAGAAAGCCAGACCTACTGCGACGAGATAAGCGGCAGGCTGGCGGAAAAGGGGCTGGTCATCAGCGAGCTCTCCACCCATCTGGAGGGGCAGCTTATCGCGGTCAATCCGGTCTACGACGAGGCGTTCGATAACTTCGCTCCTCCGGCGGTGCGCGGTAACGCCAGCGCCCGCCAGGCCTGGGCGACCGATATCGTGAAAAAGGCGGCGATCGCCTCGGCACGGCTCGGATTAACCGCCCACGCCACTTTCTCGGGATCGCTGGCCTGGCCGTTTATCTATCCCTGGCCGCCACATAACGAGGCGCGTTTTGCGGAGGCGTTCAGCGAGCTGGCCCGCCGCTGGCGGCCCATTCTGGATACGTTCGATGAGCAGGGGGTTAACGTCTGCTATGAAATTCATCCCGGGGAAGATCTGCACGACGGCGTCACCTTCGAGCGTTTTCTGGCGCTGGTAGACAACCATCCGCGCTGCAACATGCTTTACGACCCGAGCCACCTGCTGTTGCAGCAGATCGATTATCTGACCTGGATCGATCACTACCACACCCGCATCAAGGCGTTTCACGTTAAGGATGCCGAATTCCGTCCCAACGGGCGCAGCGGGGTGTATGGCGGCTATCAGAGCTGGATCAACCGCGCCGGACGCTTCCGTTCGCCGGGGGACGGGCAGATCGACTTTAAGGGCATCTTCAGCAAGCTGACCCAGTACGACTACGACGGCTGGGCGGTGCTGGAGTGGGAGTGCTGCCTGAAAGATGGCGAAACCGGGGCGCGGGAAGGGCGCGAGTTTATCTCCCGCCACATTATCCCGGTATCCGATCGGGCATTTGATGATTTTGCCGCAGGAGAACTTCATGATTAACGTCGGCATTATCGGCAGCGGCTTTATCGGCCCGGCGCATATCGAAGCCCTGCGCCGCCTGGGGTATGTGCAGGTGGTCGCCCTCTGCGATGGCTCGCTGGAACAGGCGCAAGAGAAAGCCCGGGCGCTGAACATTCCTCACGCCTACGGCAGCGTGGATGCACTGCTGGCGCACCCGGAGCTGCAGGTGGTGCACAACTGCACCCCTAACCACCTGCATGCGGCGATCAACCGCCAGATCCTGCGTGCCGGTAAACATGTTTTCTCCGAAAAGCCGCTGTGCATGACCCCGGACGAGGCGCGGGAGCTGGTCACGCTGGCGGAACAGGCGGGGGTGATACACGGCGTGAGCTTTGTCTACCGTCAGTTTGCGATGGTGCGCCAGGCGGCGAGCATGGTGGCGCAGGGCAGCCTCGGACGGCTCTTTGCCGCCCACGGCAGCTACCTGCAGGACTGGATGCTGCTGGAAACCGACTACAACTGGCGAGTTGATGCCGCGCTCGGGGGCGCATCGCGGGCGGTGGCCGATATCGGCTCCCACTGGTGCGACACCATTCAGTTTCTGACCGGACGGCGCATCACCGAAGTGATGGCCGACCTCTCAATCGTCTGGCCGACCCGCAAGGCGAACATCGCCGGTACTCAAACCTTCAGCCAGGCGGGCAACGCGGTGTATGAAGACAAACCCGTTACCACCGAGGATTTCGGCTCGGTGCTGTTCCGCTTCGACGACGGCAGCAAAGGTAGCTTTACCGTCTCGCAGGTGAGCGCCGGACGTAAAAACCGCCTCAGCCTGGAGGTGAACGGCAGCGATTGTTCCGTGGCCTGGGATCAGGAGGTGCCCCAGCAGCTCTGGGTGGGCCATCGGGCGCAGGCCAATCAGACGCTGACGGACGATCCGGGCCTGATGAACCGGGATGTGGCTGACAGCGCCCACTTCCCGGGCGGCCATATCGAAGGCTGGCCGGACGCCTTTAAAAATATGATGGCGCACTTTTATCAGGCGGTACAGACGGGCAGGATGCCGGAGAAGCCGGTGTTCGCCACCTTCCATGACGGAGCGAGCGTCATGTATATCATTGATGCGATAGTCAAAAGCCATCAGCAGCAGCGCTGGGTCAGCGTCGCGCAGTAGCCGCTTGCCCGGTACGCCGGGCAACGAATTTATGGTAGCCTGCTGCTAACGCAAACTGCAGGATCACTCGTCGCTATGTCAATTCAGAAAATCGCCCAACTGGCGGGCGTCTCGGTGGCGACGGTATCGCGCGTGCTGAATAACAGCGATACCGTCAAAGCCAAAAATCGCGATCGCGTCTTGCAGGCGATTAAAGAGGCGAACTATCAGCCCAATCTTCTGGCCCGCCAGCTGCGCACGGCGCGCAGCTATATGGTGCTGGTGATGGTCTCCAACATTGCCAACCCGTTCTGCGCCGAGGTGGTGAAGGGTATTGAGGAGCAGGCGGAGAAAAACGGCTACCGCATTCTGCTGTGCAACTCCGGCTCCGATATTGAACGCTCCCGTTCGGGGCTCAGCCTGCTCTCCGGCAAAATGGTCGACGGCATTATCACGATGGATGCCTTCACCCGCCTCCCCGAACTGGCGGCACTCATTGGCGATGCCCCCTGGGTGCAGTGCGCCGAATACGCCGATGCGGGGGCGGTCTCCTGTGTGGGGATCAACGATGTCGACGCCTCCCAGCATGTGGTCAGCCGCCTGGCCGACGGCGGGCGACAGCGGATTGCGCTTATCAACCACGACCTGAGCTACAAATATGCCCGCCTGCGCGAGCGGGGCTATAAAAGCGTGCTGCATCTGCGCGATCTGGCGTATCAGGCGGTAGAGTATGCGAGCGATCTGAGCGCGGCGGCCGGGATGACGGCGATGAGCAAACTGCTGGCAACAGAGCCGCGCCCGGATGCGGTATTTGCGGTCTCCGATACCCTGGCCGCGGGAGCGCTACGCGCTATCGAAAAGGCCGGGCTGCGCGTGCCGGAAGATATCGCGGTGGTGGGTTTCGATGGCACCGAGCTGTCGGAGATGGTCTCGCTGACCACCATTGAACAGCCATCGCGGGATATCGGGCGCAAGGCGGTCGATCTGCTGCTGAACAAAATCGACAACCCCGATGCGCCCACGGAGCGGGTGATGATGAACTGGCGCTATATTTCCCGCGCCAGTACCTGATTATTTCGCCAGCACGCCGGCCAGGGAGCGAATATCGTTCCCGGTGGGCGACTGGTGAATACGCAGGCCAAATTCATCGATCACCGCAAAAATATGGTCGAAAATATCGGCCTGAATCGCCTCATATTCCGCCCAGATGACGGTGTTGGTAAAGGCATAGATTTCAATCGGCAGGCCGTTGGCGTCCGGCGCTAACTGGCGCACCATCAGGGTCATATCCTGGCGAATACGCGGATGGTTGCGCAGATATTCATTCAGATAGGCGCGGAAGGTACCAATATTGGTCATTTTGCGCAGGTTCAGCACCGATTCGCCTTCCCCGTTTTGCTGATTCCACAGGGTGATTTCCTCATGGCGCGTGGCCATATAGGGCTTGAGCAGCTTCGCCTGAATCAGCCGCTGCTGTTCCTGTTCGTCGAGAAAATGAATGCTGGTGGTATCAATATTCAGGCTGCGCTTAATCCTGCGTCCGCCGGAGGCTGACATGCCGCTCCAGTTGATAAAAGCGTCGGAGACCAGCGCCCAGGTCGGGATGGTCGTAATGGTGTTATCAAAATTACGCACCTTGACGGTGGTCAGGCCGATATCGGTAACCGTACCGTTCGCGCCATATTTTGGCATCTCCAGCCAGTCGCCAAGCTTGAGCATATCGTTAGCCGAAAGCTGAATACCCGCCACCAGCCCGAGAATGGGATCTTTAAACACCAGCATTAATACGGCTGCCATCGCGCCCAGGCCGCTAATCAGAATGGCCGGGGACTGACCAATCAGCAGGGAAATAATCAGGATCCCCACCAGAATGGCGCTCACCAGCTTGATCCCCTGGAAGATGCCTTTCAGCGGCAGCTGGGAGGCGGTGGCCATTTTTTGCGACAGGTTGAATATCACGTCCAGCAGCGAGAAGAACGCCAGCAGGGCATATACCATCACCCACAGCTTCGCGCAGGTGGTTAATATCTCTGCCGCGTCGCTGCCTTTTTGCAGCCACAATACCGCCTGAACGTTGACGATGATCCCCTGCAGGGTAAAGGCCAGGCGGTGAAATAATTTATTCTGGGTGATGATCTGCAGCCATAAATGGCTGCTGGCCCGGGCCCGTTTCTCGAAGGCCCGCAATACCACTTTGTGCAGAATAAAGTGAATAATCAGCGAAGTAAGAAAAATAATTCCAAAGATAATCACGAGGGAAGTGGTGTGATTAATTTCAATTCCTGACTCTTCGACCAGGGAAATAAACTCCTGCATAACATCTCCTGTATTAAAGCAGCCGCCATAATGGCGGCTGCGGATCGATTATGCAAACCCAGGGGCTTATCGGGACGCGTGGCAGGCTTTCGTGACCGGCAGGCTAAGACGATGGCGCAGCCGCAGGGTCGCCAGCGCCAGCACCACCATCATGCCCGTTTCCACCGCCAGGAAGAGGTTAATCGCCTCCGCGTAATCCCCGTGATGGTTTTGCAGGGCGTGGAGCAAAATCGCGCCAAATATTGCAGGCCCCAGGCCGAGCGCCGCCTGTTGCAGGGTGCTGAGAATGGCGCTGGCGGCCCCGGCGTCATCGGGCTGAATATCGCGCATGCCGATACGGTAGAAACTGTTCACAATCAGCGCCTGGCCGTAGCCCACCAGCCCGGTGGCCGGGGCGAGGGTCAGGGCGGTGTTCTCCAGTCCCCAGATGCGGAAGGTGGCGATCAGCGCCAGCAGGCCGGTTATCTGAATTGCCAGGCCGGTAAGCAGAAGGGTGCTGGTGCTGTAGCGGGCAATCAGGCGCGGGGCAAACCACGCCGAGACAAAATAGGTCACGCCCAGGGCGATAAAGCTGTTGCCGGACTGCCACGGCGCCATCCCCAGACCGGTCTGCATGGTCAGCGCCATGCAGAACATAAACCCGGACCAGACGCTGAAAAAGAGCAGCGCAATCAGCACGCCAAAGCGGATGCTGCCGAGTTGCATTAAGCGTGGCGGGATCAGCGGGTGGGCCCCTTCGCGCTCTTTTTTACGCGCGTTCAGCGCCATCAACCAGGCCAGAGGGACAATAGCGACCAGCATCGCCTTCAGCGGCCACGACCAGTGCCACTGGGGCCCCAGCGCCATCGGGAACAGCAGGCAGCAGAGGATCGCGGCCAGCAGCGCAGTACCCGGCCAGTCGATGCGCGACGGCGTATCGCGACGGGTTTCCGGAACAAAACGGCGGCTCAGGGCCAGCACCAGCAGGCAGATAGGCACGTTGATAAAGAAGGCGTTGCGCCAGCCCAGCCCGGCGATATCGGCCGACACCAGCCAGCCGCCGCC
>NZ_JBBCPK010000039.1:0-40137 GCF_037150775.1 Leclercia sp. M50 | reverse complement strand
GCAAGGCTTGGACGGAAGTCACTGTCGTTCTCAAAATCGGTGGAGCTGCATGACAAGGTCATCGGGCATTATCTGAACATAAAACACTATCAGTAAGTTGGAGTCATTACCGGTTTAGTCGGTAATGCTGCCAACTTACTGATTTAGTGTATGATGGTGATTTTAAGGTGCTTGCGTGGCTTCCATTTCCATCAGATGTCCTTCCTGCTCCGCTACTGAAGGCGTGGTGCGTAACGGCAAAAGCACTGCCGGACATCAGCGCTATCTCTGCTCTCATTGCCGTAAAACATGGCAACTACAGTTCACTTACACCGCCTCTCAGCCCGGTACGCACCAGAAAATCATTGATATGGCCATGAATGGCGTCGGATGTCGCGCCAGTGCACGCATTATGGGCGTTGGCCTCAACACGGTTTTACGTCACTTAAAAAACTCAGGCCGCAGTCGGTAACCTGGCGCATACAACCGGGCAGTGATGTGATTGTCTGCGCTGAAATGGACGAACAGTGGGGCTACGTCGGTGCTAAATCACGTCAGCGCTGGCTGTTTTACGCGTATGACAGGATACGGAGGACGGTTGTGGCGCACGTCTTCGGTGAACGCACTCTGGCCACACTGGAGCGTCTTCTGAGCCTGCTGTCGGCCTTTGAGGTCGTGGTATGGATGACGGATGGCTGGCCGCTGTATGAATCACGCCTGAAGGGAAAGCTGCACGTTATCAGCAAGCGTTACACTCAGCGCATTGAGCGACATAACCTGAATCTGAGACAACATCTGGCAAGGCTTGGACGGAAGTCACTGTCGTTCTCAAAATCGGTGGAGCTGCATGACAAGGTCATCGGGCATTATCTGAACATAAAACACTATCAGTAAGTTGGAGTCATTACCTACGACATCGGTAGAATACATTTACTGGAATTCGCCGTTAGCATGAACACTGCGGCGTATGCTAGGGGTTTTCAGGAGGCGTGTCATCTGTCAGTTAATCGGGAGCACCGTTGATGGTCGTCATTTTTGTAACATATCTTGTTTCCCGTTTGCTCCTGAAGCTCTGGGAACTGTATGACCAGCCCGACGGTGATGATTAACGGGACTGAAACAGGTTACGGCAGAGCAATATGGGGCTCATGTCCTGCTACGTAACCCGTCAGTAAAGCCCTGCTGCGCACCTGACGCTAAGCACTAACCCGCCTGCAGTTACCTGGTCGAATACAGCCCGCGAAGCTTTCTTGCCTGCGTCTGATGTGCTTCCGCACCGGCATTATTGACCTGCTCATGCACGAGAGCGGCTTTTTCTCCGGCATTCAGTTCGTTAAAAGAAGAAGACGAGGTCTTTGAATTTGCATCACTGCCGGACAGCATTTTTTTATGTTCCTCAATCATTTTCTGATGCGCATAGGACGCGCTGTTGTTCATAAATGAATGAGCAACAATGGCCCTTTCATGTTCATTCATTTCAGAGAATGAGGGCGTGTTGTTTTTATTAACCCTGTCCGGTAAGTTTTCATGCGTCGAGGAATTCACATGACTGACGGCTGAGGCATTATTAACAAATCGATGTGCTTCATGGGCAATATCACTGGACTGAGCAAAAGCTGCCCCACAAAATAAAGCTGTAAACGCAGTGGTCGTGATTAATATATTCATGTGTAATTACCTTCTGAGGTACATAAAAGATGTCCTTATGATCATATATAAAAATAATCAACCTGTGGGGAAGATGACGTAAATGTAATACAGCTATGTACATTACACGATTGTAATGAATTTGTTTCTTAAGGTGTGCTAGATTCATTTCATTGTAAGTGGATGAACCAGTAATTTAATTTAAATCGGTTCTCGAATTCTGTCAGTAACCATACTTTAAATAAGGGAATGCGCATGCTGTTGAAAACGTCTCGACGAACTTTCCTGAAGGGGTTAACCCTCTCTGGCGTAGCCGGAAGTCTTGGCGTATGGAGTTTCAATGCGCGTTCCAGTCTGAGCCTGCCAGTTGCCGCATCCCTGCAGGGTACTCAGTTTGACCTGACCATTGGTGAAACGGCCGTCAATATCACGGGCAGTGAGCGTCAGGCCAAAACAATCAATGGAGGCCTGCCGGGGCCCGTTCTTCGCTGGAAAGAAGGTGACACCATTACCCTGAAGGTCAAAAACCGTCTTAATGAACAGACGTCCATTCACTGGCACGGCATTATTCTTCCGGCCAATATGGATGGTGTTCCGGGGCTGAGTTTTATGGGCATAGAGCCTGATGATACCTACGTTTACACCTTTAAGGTTAAGCAGAACGGGACTTACTGGTACCACAGCCATTCCGGTCTGCAGGAACAGGAGGGGGTATACGGTGCCATTATCATCGATGCCAGGGAGCCAGAACCGTTTGCTTACGATCGTGAGCATGTGGTCATGTTGTCTGACTGGACCGATGAAAATCCTCACAGCCTGCTGAAAAAATTAAAAAAACAGTCGGATTACTACAATTTCAATAAACCAACCGTTGGCTCTTTTTTCCGCGACGTGAATACCAGGGGGCTGTCAGCCACCATTGCCGATCGGAAAATGTGGGCTGAAATGAAAATGAATCCGACTGACCTCGCGGATGTCAGTGGCTACACCTACACCTATCTCATGAACGGGCAGGCCCCGCTGAAAAACTGGACCGGACTGTTCCGTCCCGGTGAAAAGATACGCTTACGGTTTATCAACGGCTCGGCAATGACCTATTTCGATATCCGTATCCCCGGGCTGAAAATGACGGTCGTGGCTGCAGATGGCCAGTATGTAAACCCGGTTACCGTTGACGAATTCAGGATTGCCGTTGCCGAAACCTATGATGTCATTGTGGAGCCTCAGGGTGAGGCCTATACCATCTTCGCACAATCCATGGACAGGACCGGTTACGCTCGAGGGACACTGGCCACGAGAGAGGGGTTAAGTGCTGCCGTTCCCCCCCTCGATCCCCGTCCTCTGTTGACCATGGAAGATATGGGTATGGGGGGAATGGGACATGATATGGCAGGAATGGACCACAGCCAGATGGGAGGCATGGATAACAGCGGAGAGATGATGTCTATGGACGGTGCTGACCTTCCGGATAGCGGGACATCCTCCGCGCCCATGGATCACAGCAGCATGGCCGGTATGGATCATTCCCGGATGGCCGGAATGCCGGGTATGCAAAGTCATCCTGCGTCAGAAACGGATAACCCACTGGTTGATATGCAGGCGATGAGCGTCTCTCCGAAATTAAATGATCCGGGTATTGGTCTTCGAAATAACGGAAGAAAGGTTCTCACGTACGCGGATTTGAAAAGCCGCTTTGAGGATCCTGACGGACGTGAACCTGGCCGTACCATAGAACTGCATTTAACCGGCCACATGGAAAAGTTTGCCTGGTCATTTAACGGAATCAAGTTTTCAGATGCCGCACCGGTGCTGCTGAAATACGGTGAGCGGCTCAGGATCACGCTGATCAACGATACCATGATGACTCACCCCATTCACCTGCATGGTATGTGGAGCGATCTGGAAGATGAAAACGGTAATTTCATGGTTCGTAAACACACAATAGATGTTCCCCCTGGTACAAAACGCAGTTACAGAGTGACAGCAGATGCGCTTGGCCGCTGGGCGTATCACTGCCATTTGCTCTATCACATGGAAATGGGAATGTTTCGTGAAGTCCGGGTGGAGGAATGATGCGAATGAAGAGAAATTTGAAGGCCATACCTGTTCTGGTCGCCGGTTTGTTTACCTCACAGCTTTCTATTGCGGCGGGCTCCGTCTCTGCAGATCCCCACGCCGGGCACGACATGTCTGCCATGCAGATGCCAGCAGATGAGAATTTCACTGAGATGACGTCAATGGAGCCCATTGTAACTGAGAGCAGAACGCCAATTCCGCCTGTTACCGATGCCGACCGGAAGGCTGCATTCGGCAATTTACAGGGGCATGCGATTCACGACAGTGCGATTAATTATCTGGTTCTGCTGGATCAACTGGAATGGCAACGGTCGGATAACACCAACAATTTCAGCTGGAGTGTTAACAGCTGGATTGGAGGCGACACAGATCGGATTTGGCTAAAGAGTGAAGGTGAACGAAGCAATGGGGAAACGGAGGCGGCTGAAGCGCAGTTACTCTGGGGACATGCGGTTGGCCCATGGTGGGATTTGGTTGCGGGTGTCAGGCAGGATTTCAGACCTGCTTCTGCCCGGACCTGGGCTGCTGTCGGTTTTCAGGGGCTGGCACTCTATAATTTTGAGTCTGAAATTACGGGTTTTGTCAGTAATGGCGGAAAAGCAGCCCTTCGTCTGGGAGGAGAATACGACGTTTTACTGACTAACCGGCTCATACTCCAGCCATCCTATGAGGTGAATTTCTACAGTCAGGATGATGAATCGCGGGGTCGCGGCAGGGGACTGACTGACACAGAGCTGGGGCTCCGGCTGCGCTATGAAATACGCCGTGAGTTTGCACCCTATATAGGCGTTTCCTGGAATCAACTTTACGGGAAAACATCCGATATGGCGAAAAGAGAAGGTGAGAAAGACCATCAGGTAGTATTCCTGGCGGGAGCCAGAATCTGGTTTTAACGCACTGATATAAAACACTCAACTAAACAGGTAAATAAAATGTCGATTTTAAATAAAGCCATTCTTACAGGTGGCCTCGTTATGGGCGTTGCTTTCTCTGCTATGGCCCATCCGGAATTAAAAAGCTCTGTGCCACAGGCTGATTCAGCCGTAGCGGCCCCGGAAAAGATTCAGCTTAATTTCTCGGAAAATCTGACCGTGAAATTCTCAGGTGCAAAATTAACGATGACGGGTATGAAAGGCATGTCATCACATTCTCCGATGCCGGTCGCGGCAAAAGTGGCGCCAGGCGCTGACCCTAAATCGATGGTCATTATTCCGCGAGAGCCTTTACCCGCTGGCACTTATCGTGTTGACTGGCGCGCGGTTTCTTCAGATACGCACCCTATTACCGGTAATTACACCTTTACAGTGAAGTAATATTATGAACGACCTGATTATGATTGTTATTCGTTTTCTTCTTTATCTGGATTTGATGGTAATATTTGGATTGCCATTTTTTCAGATATATGGAATAAGCGGTGTCAGACATGAAACCTATAACCTGACTAATTTCAGGTCGTTTATAACCTTTGCTGTTGTTGCAGGCATCATTCTTACTGGCATTAATATGCTCCTGGTATCTAATGCCATGAGCGGAGTTACTGATCTCAGGGAATTATCCATCCATATTATCGAGATGGTTATAGAAGAAACTGATGTAGGTATTAGCTGGATTGTCAGACTCTGTGCACTGTTTACCACTCTCGGTGCTTTGTTCCTTTACACTAACAAGAGACTATTGTCCTGCCTGCTGATGACGATGAGTGGGGGCGTGGCGCTGGCTACACTTGCCTGGGGAGGACACGCCGTCATGCATGACGGTCTGCATTACTATCTCCATTTACTGAGCGATCTAACTCATCTCGGCGCTGCAGGTGCCTGGACAGGTGCTCTGGTTGCATTTGCTATCCTGCTGATGCGCAGAAACGCGCACAATGCACAGAGCGTCATTGTGATATCTGACTCCCTGGCAAAATTTGCCACGGCAGGTACGGTGATTGTTGTAGCCCTGATCCTGAGTGCGATGGTCAACTATCTGTATATTGCTGAAGGTAACTTAACCCCCTTATTCAACAGCTCCTGGGGGGGAATATTGCTTGCTAAGACGGCTCTGTTTGTTCTGATGCTTCTTCTGGCTGCAGCAAACCGGTTTCACCTGGGTCCCCGGCTTGAAGTTATGGTCAGGGAAGGGAATTATGATCGCAGCGTTGCCCTGATGCGAAACAGCATCCTGACAGAATTCGTTGTTGCGATTATCATTCTGGGTGCCGTAGCGTGGCTCGGAATGCTTGCTCCGTCTCAGGTCAGCTAAGGGACAACCAACGCTCACGCGTGCGATTTTTACTTTCATATCAGCGAGTTGACCATGCAGCGTATTTTAATCGTTGAAGACGAACAAAAAACAGGTCGTTACCTGCAGCAGGGACTGGTTGAGGAAGGCTATCAGGCCGATCTCTTTAATAATGGCCGCGATGGTCTTGGGGCCGCGTCGAAGGGACAGTATGATTTGATAATACTGGACGTGATGCTGCCTTTCCTCGACGGGTGGCAAATCATCAGCGCACTGAGGAAGTCCGGGCACGAAGAACCGGTCCTGTTTTTAACCGCAAAAGACAACGTGCGGGACAAAGTGAAAGGACTGGAGCTTGGTGCAGATGACTACCTGATTAAGCCCTTCGATTTTACGGAGCTGGTTGCACGTGTAAGAACCTTACTGCGGCGGGCACGCTCGCAGTCCGCAACGGTTTGCACCATCGCCGATATGACCGTTGATATGGTGCGCCGAACCGTGATCCGTTCGGGGAAGAAGATCCATCTCACCGGTAAAGAATACGTTCTGCTTGAGTTGCTGTTGCAACGCACCGGAGAAGTGTTACCCAGGAGTCTTATCTCGTCCCTGGTCTGGAATATGAACTTTGACAGTGATACGAATGTGATTGATGTCGCCGTGAGACGTCTGAGAAGTAAAATTGATGATGACTTTGAACCAAAACTGATCCATACCGTTCGCGGTGCCGGATATGTCCTGGAGATCAGAGAAGAGTGAGGCTCAAAATTTCCCTGACCACACGCCTGAGCCTGATTTTTTCTGCAGTGATGCTTACGGTATGGTGGTTATCAAGTTTTATCCTGATTAGCACCCTTAATGGCTATTTCGATAATCAGGATCGCGATTTTCTGACTGGTAAACTTCAGCTCACCGAAGAGTTTCTTAAAACAGAGACGTTCAGGAACAAAACGGATATAAAGTCATTATCAGAAAAAATAAACGATGCGATGGTGGGGCACAATGGCTTATTCATTTCTATAAAAAATATGGAAAATGAAAAACTGGTGGAACTGTATGCCAAAAATTCTGTTGTTCCAGCGGTCCTGCTAAATAAGTCGGGGGATATTCTCGACTATATGATCCAGACGGAAGAAAATAACACCGTATACCGCAGTATCTCGCGGCGGGTTGCCGTGACGCCGGAACAGGGTAAAAGCAAACATTTCATCGTTACGGTTGCCACGGATACCGGGTATCACACCCTATTTATGGATAAGCTCAGTACCTGGCTGTTTTGGTTCAATATCGGTCTGGTTTTTATTTCTGTTTTTCTGGGCTGGCTGACCACACGCATTGGTCTGAAACCGTTACGGGAAATGACCAGTCTGGCTTCCTCCATGACCGTACACAGCCTGGATCAGCGTCTTAATCCCGATCTGGCTCCGCCGGAAATCTCTGAGACCATGCAGGAATTCAATAACATGTTCGATCGCCTGGAGGGTTCATTCCGGAAACTGTCAGATTTCTCGTCTGACATCGCGCATGAGCTGCGCACACCGGTCAGTAATCTGATGATGCAGACGCAGTTTGCACTGGCTAAGGAAAGGGATGTTTCGCATTACCGCGAAATTTTATTCGCTAACCTGGAAGAACTGAAAAGGTTGTCACGAATGACCAGTGACATGCTTTTTCTGGCACGTTCAGAGCATGGTCTGCTGCAGCTGGATAAACATGATGTGGATCTGGCCGCCGAACTGAATGAATTACGTGAGTTATTCGAGCCCCTGGCAGACGAAACAGGAAAGACAATCACGGTTGAAGGAGAGGGCGTTGTTGCCGGAGACAGCGATATGCTGCGACGTGCTTTCAGTAACCTGCTTTCGAATGCAATCAAGTATTCTCCCGATAACACCTGTACAGCGATACGCCTTGAGCATGACGGTGACTGTGTGAACGTGATGATTACGAATACGATGTCTGGCCCGGTTCCCGCTAATCTTGAACGTTTGTTTGACCGGTTCTATCGCGCAGACTCATCAAGGGTCCACAACACGGAAGGCGCGGGGCTGGGATTATCAATTACAAGGTCAATCATTCATGCTCACGGCGGCGAGCTGTCAGCAGAACAGCAGGGGCGGGAAATTGTGTTCAAAGTGAGCCTGTTAATGGATTAACTCCGTTATTCAGGAGAAACCTGGAAGGTGACAAAATTGTCATCATCCAGTCACGCGATAAACAGATGCGGTTTTTTATAATCATTCATAAATCAGGAGCAGGGTGATAACGCAATCACCTGGTTCCTGGAGTGATGAATAACCCGCCCTGAGATCAAATGCTTTCTCTGTCATAAGCCGTTGATTGTTTGGGTATGAAAACACCGGAGACCCAACCATGAAAAAGATCCTTGTATCATTTGTTGCCATTATGGCTGCCGCTTCATCTGCCATGGCTGCAGAGACAATGAACATGCATGACCAGGTAAATAATGCACAGGCACCTGCCCACCAGATGCAGTCATCTGCTGAAAAAAGTGCAATTCAGGGAGACAGCATGACAATGATGGATATGAGCAGTCACGATCAGGCCGCAATGTCCCATGACATGATGCAAAACAGCAATTCTGCTGCCCACCAGGATATGGCTGAAATGCATAAAAAAATGATGAAAGCTAAACCAGGAGCTACCAACGAAACAGCAAAGTCATTTTCTGAAATGAGCGAGCATGAGAAGGCCGCAGTTGTGCATGAGAAGGCGAATAATGGTCAGTCTTCCGTTGTTCACCAGCAGCAGGCTGATAAACATCGCAGTCAGATCACCCAGAATTAACCCGCAGCTCCACTTGTTAGACCCTCATTTGACGCCGAAGTTACTGGCTTACGCTCCTGATAGGGAGCGTTTTTTTAAACTAAATGAAAGAGTATATCTGTGTATGACTAATCGTAGTCTGCGGTCGGGTATAAAATAAATGAGCGACGGACTAAATTTAACATAAGACAGATTACGCGAACTAAGCCATTGATAATTAAAGCAAATTATAATCATAAGTTTGGTCATTTATTTCCAGGGTTCATGCCAGGCTGCATCCCGGGACTGGCTAAGAACACGAATGATCGTGACCACAGATTGCGATGACAAAAATTAAATCATGTGCTGTTCTGCACAAGTAGGCTGAACAGCATCGATGCTCCGGAAAAAGCACAGCCATTTGGCCAGCGTTCGCGGCAGGCATTGACCGCTATGAGCGTCGGCAAGCCTCGTTGCGCGAAGGTTGAGGTTCAGAACTGCACCTCAACAACTTCCTGAATATCGAGCACATCCGTATCGAATATTACAGTCGTCGTCCCGTGCAGATAGCTGTCTGTAAAGATACCCTCCCAGTCATACACCCCCTGAATACCACATGACAAATACAGGCTGATTAGTTCAGCGGGCTCTACGTGGCGGTTTCCCTCGTAAATCAGACTTCCTTTGCAATATGTATACCGGGGTTCATTCAGGGCGTGCCAGTCCAGTCCCCTGCCTAGCTGGCTGCTGATACTTACGGGCAGACCAGTCCTGAGACGTGATGCAATATCAGGTTGCTCAGAAAGCAGCTGGCGATGATTTGCGATAACGCAGCCTTTCTTCAATGTGCACCGGTAAACCAACGGATTTCCGGGGTTCCTGTTTTTTAACAAGGCATGATTGCAAGCCCCTTTAAAGTTATCGGTAAACCAGCAGGCGTTGATACTGCCGGCCTCACCGGTCCCCCAGAATGAGACATCAAATCTGTCAAAGCGCTGCCGGGTTCCGTGGAAAAGCTGCACTGAATATACCTTCTGTTAAGAGGAGCCATGCACTCCGTGACGATATGCTAACTGGGGTCCGCCCGGAATTCGGAAATTATCCTACATTGAGAATAACTTAGGATAATTTAGTTCCATTTAGCGAAAACCCATGGCCGTAAGGGATGTACAGAACTTTCAGCCTGGCGGAAGAAGCAAAAAAGCGACAACTAACCGGCCAGCACTGAATCCCTTTGCCCGTATCTGGCAAGTTCTGTCAGCATCTCGCCGAAGTCCGGGAATCCATATCTGGCCAGAACGTTTGCCGCGGAACATGCTCTGGCATTATCCCTTTCCAGCCATACGATGCACAACTCTGTGCCACTCGTCCTCGGATCGTGCATGTTCTCAGGTAACGCTGACCAGGCAAACGGGCTTTCAAAGGCTTTCATTGATTCATAAAAACTGCCGAACAGTTCTTCCTTCGGGATCACAAACATCTGCCATTTGTTACGCAATACAGGCACCATCTGCACATTCACACTGTAGCGGCGCAGCGCCCCTGTCAGCGGAACAGGCTGCTGCAGGCGACCAGCCTGATAGCGGGCAGCGCTGAAATGATGGGAGCCGTCGTTATTGTGCCAGTAGTACCGGCGTTCAGACCACGGATACTCCGCAAACCGCATCTGATCGAGGCGCAACCCGCCATGAGACATATTCTCCTGAAGATGTTCCGGGGTGACGGGTTCGGCCAGTTCGGGACTGCGCAGCACCGCAAGATCGTTAATATCGGTGATGTTATGGCTCTCTGATTTCGAACTGGACATCCCTCTCAGTAAACTGATGTCACACTGAAAATCGTGAATTGTCTCTTCCTGAATAAGATTTTCAGCCTCCGGGATCGTAATCAGATGCCCTTCAAGATGGCCTGTGCCGTCGGGTTTACGGTAATCAAGCGTATAGGGGCGGGCAAAATAAGAAGATGAAGGATCCAGCCACGTATCCCAGGCGGTTACTGACCGTGTCCAGAACGTATCCGCAGGTGGTGTTATGGAACAGGGAACCAGCACGCCGGTTTTTATTACTCGTTCAAGCCCTGCCGGCTGCCCAAGGCGGTGCAGCAGCTCCTCACGCGACCAGTCAAGAACCCTGCGCCATGCCGGTGCTCTGACGATCTCGGGTATTTCAACAGAACCTCTCCTTCCTGAATTATCTGCCACAGGCAACTCCTTTCTGCAGTTCATCGATACGGGTTTACCAGGCGAGCCAGAATCAGGTGATGCTTAAGGCCGCCCGGACGAAACGGTTTACTGAAGGTGGTGACGCTTTCACCAGGTCACGCCGGTGAGCATATCGCATTAAATCATCCTGAGGATCAATAATCTCATGATTTAAAAGTATAAATATGGTGGGTTTGTGATGCGCTGCAGGCGCATGGAGGCGCCAGCAGTTGCTGAGGATGTCTCTGCTACTGAATGGCGCCGTCACCCGGCGAAGCCGGCTACAGAGTTGATAGTTTCCACCAATCCATCCCTTCGCCCTGATAAGCCATACCCGCCTGTAGCGACTCAGGTGCTTCTGTGCGCGGTCGGAGTGGTCCCGACAAGGCAGAGCCGCAGTCGGGGCGTATCTCCGCGTTATGCGGGCCGTCAGGGCCGCTTACGAGCGTGTAGGGGTCGTCTCAGAAAACGGAAAATAAAGCACGCTAAGCCGGTGGCAGCGGTCGCAATGGCCTAAACTTCCCCGCACCGACCTTGGCGCTGCTGCGCCATAGGTAATCGCCGGTCAGGTTGATGTGCTCCCACCCCAGCGGCGACAGATATTGCAACAATGTGTCGTCCAGCGCCGTGCCGTTGCCACGCAAAGCACTGGTGGCACGCTCCAGATATACCGTGTTCCACAACACGATGGCCGCCGTCACCAGATTGAGGCCGCTGGCCCGGTAGCGCTGCTGCTCAAAACTGCGGTCGCGGATTTCACCCAATCGGTAGAAGAAGACCGCCCTGGCCAGCGCGTTGCGCGCCTCGCCCTTATTCAGCCCCGCATGGACGCGGCGGCGCAGCTCCACGCTTTGCAGCCAATCCAAAATGAACAGCGTGCGCTCGATGCGCCCCAGCTCGCGCAACGCCACGGCCAAGCCGTTCTGGCGCGGGTAGCTGCCGAGTTTGCGCAGCATCAGCGAAGCCGTTACCGTGCCTTGCTTGATGGAGGTGGCCAGCCGCAGAATTTCATCCCAATGGGCGCGTATTTGCTTGATGTTCAGCCTGTCGCTGCTAATCATCGGCTTGAGCGCGTCATAGGCGGCATCGCCCTTGGGGATGAATAGCTTGGTTTCGCCCAAGTCACGGATACGCGGCGCGAAGCGAAATCCCAGCAAATGCATCAAGCCAAACACGTGATCGGTGAAGCCTGCCGTGTCGGTGTAGTGTTCCTCGATGCGCAAGTCCGACTCGTGGTACAGCAGGCCATCAAGCACGTAAGTTGAATCACGAATGCCCACGTTGACCACCTTGGCACTGAAGGGCGCGTACTGGTCGGAGATATGGGTGTAGAAAGTCCGTCCTGGACTGCTTCCATACTTCGGGTTGATATGACCAGTGCTTTCTGCTTTGCTGCCGGTTCTGAAGTTCTGGCCGTCCGACGATGACGTGGTGCCGTCACCCCAGTTGCCGGCGAAGGGTTGCCGAAACTGCGCATTCACCAGCTCGGCCAGCGCCGTCGAATAGGTTTCATCGCGGATGTGCCAGGCTTGCAGCCAAGACAGCTTGGCGTAGGTGGTGCCAGGGCAGGACTCGGCCATTTTGGTCAGACCCAGGTTGATCGCGTCGGCCAGGATCGTCGTCAACAGCAAGGTTTTGTCCTTGGCCGTGTCGCTGGTCTTCAGGTGTGTGAAGTGGCGGGTGAAGCCCGTCCATTCATCGACCTCCATCAGCAACTCGGTGATTTTGAGGTGCGGCAGCAGCATAGCTGTCTGGTCGATCATGGCTTGCGCGGCGTCTGGTACTGCCGCGTCCAGCGGCGTGATCTTCAGGCCTGACGCGGTGGTGATGATGGCATCCGGTAAGTCGTTGGCCGCAGCCATGCGGTTGACTGTGGCGAGTTGCGCCTCCAACAATTCCAACCGGTCATGCAGGTATTGGTCGCAGTCGGTGGCCACTGCCAGCGGCAATTCGCTGGCCAGCTTCAAAGTGGCGAACTTCTCGACCGGCACCAGGTATTCGTCGAAGTCCTTGAACTGGCGAGAACCCTGCACCCAGACATCACCGGAGCGCAGCGCGTTCTTCAGCTCCGACAGGGCGCATAACTCGTAGTAACGCCGGTCGATGCCGTCGTCGGTCAGAACCAGCTTTGCCCAGCGCGGCTTGATGAATGCGGTTGGCGCATCGGCGGGCACCTTGCGCGCGCTGTCGCTGTTCATGCCGCGCAGCATGTCGATGGCATCGAGCACACCCTTGGCGGCGGGCGCAGCCCGCAATTTGAGCACGCCCAGGAACTGCGGCGCGTAGCGGCGTAGCGTGGCATAGCTTTCACCGATGTGGTGCAGGAAATCAAAGTCGGCAGGCCGCGCCAATGTTTGCGCTTCGGTGACGCTGGCGGCGAAGGTGTCCCAGGGCATAACGGCCTCGATGGCGGCGAACGGATCGCTGCCGCTTTGCTTGGCCTCAATCAACGCTTGACCGATGCGCCCATACATCCGCACCTTGTCGTTGATCGCCTTGCCGGAAGCCTGGAACTGCTGCTGATGCTTGTTCTTGGCCGCGTTGAACAGCTTGCCGATGATGCGATCGTGAAGGTCGATGATTTCATCGGTGACGGTGGCCATGCCTTCGATGGCCAGCGCTACCAGCGTGGCATAGCGTCGTTGCACCTCGAACTTTGCCAGATCAGCAGGCGTCATCTGGCCACCTTCACGAGCGATTTTGAGCAGGCGGTTCTGGTGAACCTGCCGCTCGATGCCTGCGGGCAGATCAAGTGCTTGCCAGGATTTCAGGCGCTCAATATGTTCGAGCATGTGGCGAGAGTTCGGTTTGGCAGGCGACTGGCGCAGCCATGCCAGCCACGTCACTTTACTGCCGTCCTTGCGCTTGAGAAGTTCGTCCAGGCGCTGACGGTGGGGTGATAACAAAGAATCGGTCAGCGCCGCGTAAATGCGTCGGTTGGCACGGGTGATGGCCTCGGCGCTTGCGCGCTCGATGGCATTCATGGCGGGCAGGATAATGCTCTGCCGCCGCAGATTCTCGACAAGTGCGCTCGCCAGCACGATGCCTTTGTCGGTCTGCAAGGCCAGCTCGGTCAATGTATGCACGGCTTGCCGATAGTGGCTCATGGTGAAGGGCTTGAACCCAAAAACCGTTTGCAGCTCGACCAAGTGCTCCCGCCGTGTCTGTTCGCGCTGGCCGTACTCGCTCCAACTTTCCACTGGCATCTTGAGTTGCGCGGCCACCATGCGCAACAGGGGCGGAAACGGAGGCTCATCGACGCCCAAAAAGGTGCCAGGGAATCGCAAGTAGCAAAGCTGCACAGCGAAGCCCAATCGATTCGCGGCGCCGCGACGCTGACGGATCACCGACAGGTCGGTTTCGTTGAACGTGTAGTGCCGTATCAGTTCGTCTTTGGCATCTGGCAGTGCCAGCAGGCTTTCGCGCTCGGTGGCGGACAGGATTGAGCGGCGTGGCATGGTCAGTCTTCCCGCAGGTACTGGTACAAGGTTTCGCGGCTGATGCCGAAGTCACGGGCCACCAAGGTTTTTTGGTCGCCTGCCGCAACTCGCCGTTTCAACTCGGCAATTTGTTCGCTGTTCAGCGATTTCTTTCGTCCCCGGTAGGCACCGCGCTGCTTGGCCAGCACGATTCCCTCGCGCTGACGTTCGCGGATCAGGGCGCGCTCGAACTCAGCGAAGGCTCCCATGACCGACAGCATCAGATTGGCCATCGGTGAGTCCTCGCCGGTGAACTTCAGCCCTTCTTTGACGAACTCCATGCGCACGCCCCGTTGTGTCAGCCCTTGGACGATGCGGCGCAGGTCATCAAGGTTGCGTGCCAGCCTGTCCATGCTATGCACCACCACGGTGTCGCCCTCGCGGACGAAGGCCAGCAGCCTTTCCAGCTCGGGACGCTGGGTGTCCTTGCCAGAAGCCTTGTCGGTGAACACCCGCGCCACCTGAACACCCTCCAATTGCCGTTCCGGGTTCTGGTCGAAGCTGCTGACGCGGACATAGCCGATGCGTTGACCTTGCAAGATGCCTCCAAAGGCAAAAGTGTCAGGATGAAATCTATTACCTTTGACGGAATATGTCAATCAATAGGAAATTTAACTCTATTCTGACATCGTTTGCACATGGTGTCGTTTTCAGAAGACGGCTGCACTGAACGTCAGAAGCCGACTGCACTATAGCAGCGGAGGGGTTGGATCCATCAGGCAACGACGGGCTGCTGCCGGCCATCAGCGGACGCAGGGAGGACTTTCCGCAACCGGCCGTTCGATGCGGCACCGATGGCCTTCGCGCAGGGGTAGTGAATCCGCCAGGATTGACTTGCGCTGCCCTACCTCTCACTAGTGAGGGGCGGCAGCGCATCAAGCGGTGAGCGCACTCCGGCACCGCCAACTTTCAGCACATGCGTGTAAATCATCGTCGTAGAGACGTCGGAATGGCCGAGCAGATCCTGCACGGTTCGAATGTCGTAACCGCTGCGGAGCAAGGCCGTCGCGAACGAGTGGCGGAGGGTGTGCGGTGTGGCGGGCTTCGTGATGCCTGCTTGTTCTACGGCACGTTTGAAGGCGCGCTGAAAGGTCTGGTCATACATGTGATGGCGACGCACGACACCGCTCCGTGGATCGGTCGAATGCGTGTGCTGCGCAAAAACCCAGAACCACGGCCAGGAATGCCCGGCGCGCGGATACTTCCGCTCAAGGGCGTCGGGAAGCGCAACGCCGCTGCGGCCCTCGGCCTGGTCCTTCAGCCACCATGCCCGTGCACGCGACAGCTGCTCGCGCAGGCTGGGTGCCAAGCTCTCGGGTAACATCAAGGCCCGATCCTTGGAGCCCTTGCCCTCCCGCACGATGATCGTGCCGTGATCGAAATCCAGATCCTTGACCCGCAGTTGCAAACCCTCACTGATCCGCATGCCCGTTCCATACAGAAGCTGGGCGAACAAACGATGCTCGCCTTCCAGAAAACCGAGGATGCGAACCACTTCATCCGGGGTCAGCACCACCGGCAAGCGCCGCGACGGCCGAGGTCTTCCGATCTCCTGAAGCCAGGGCAGATCCGTGCACAGCACCTTGCCGTAGAAGAACAGCAAGGCCGCCAATGCCTGACGATGCGTGGAGACCGAAACCTTGCGCTCGTTCGCCAGCCAGGACAGAAATGCCTCGACTTCGCTGCTGCCCAAGGTTGCCGGGTGACGCACACCGTGGAAACGGATGAAGGCACGAACCCAGTGGACATAAGCCTGTTCGGTTCGTAAACTGTAATGCAAGTAGCGTATGCGCTCACGCAACTGGTCCAGAACCTTGACCGAACGCAGCGGTGGTAACGGCGCAGTGGCGGTTTTCATGGCTTGTTATGACTGTTTTTTTGTACAGTCTATGCCTCGGGCATCCAAGCAGCAAGCGCGTTACGCCGTGGGTCGATGTTTGATGTTATGGAGCAGCAACGATGTTACGCAGCAGGGCAGTCGCCCTAAAACAAAGTTAACCCCTAAGGAAGTATCGTGAAACTATCACTAATGGCAGCAATTTCGAAGAATGGAGTTATCGGAAATGGCCCAGATATTCCATGGAGTGCCAAAGGGGAACAATTACTCTTCAAAGCGATTACCTATAATCAGTGGCTTTTGGTAGGCCGAAAGACTTTCGAGTCAATGGGGGCTTTACCCAACCGAAAATATGCCGTTGTAACTCGTTCAAGCTTCACTTCCAGTGATGAGAATGTATTGGTATTTCCATCTATCGATGAAGCGCTAAATCATCTGAAGACGATAACGGATCATGTGATTGTGTCTGGTGGTGGTGAAATATACAAAAGCCTGATCGATAAAGTTGATACTTTACATATTTCAACAATCGACATTGAGCCAGAAGGTGATGTCTATTTTCCAGAAATCCCCAGTAGTTTTAGGCCAGTTTTTAGCCAAGACTTCGTGTCTAACATAAATTATAGTTACCAAATCTGGCAAAAGGGTTAACAAGTGGCAGCAACTGACCGCCAAAAGTGTCACTTGTTTTGCCAAAAAGCCGGCAAAACAAGCGCCAATTTTGTCGGCAGCTGTGCCAGGCGTTAAACATCATGAGGGAAGCGGTGATCGCCGAAGTATCGACTCAACTATCAGAGGTAGTTGGCGTCATCGAGCGCCATCTCGAACCGACGTTGCTGGCCGTACATTTGTACGGCTCCGCAGTGGATGGCGGCCTGAAGCCACACAGTGATATTGATTTGCTGGTTACGGTGACCGTAAGGCTTGATGAAACAACGCGGCGAGCTTTGATCAACGACCTTTTGGAAACTTCGGCTTCCCCTGGAGAGAGCGAGATTCTCCGCGCTGTAGAAGTCACCATTGTTGTGCACGACGACATCATTCCGTGGCGTTATCCAGCTAAGCGCGAACTGCAATTTGGAGAATGGCAGCGCAATGACATTCTTGCAGGTATCTTCGAGCCAGCCACGATCGACATTGATCTGGCTATCTTGCTGACAAAAGCAAGAGAACATAGCGTTGCCTTGGTAGGTCCAGCGGCGGAGGAACTCTTTGATCCGGTTCCTGAACAGGATCTATTTGAGGCGCTAAATGAAACCTTAACGCTATGGAACTCGCCGCCCGACTGGGCTGGCGATGAGCGAAATGTAGTGCTTACGTTGTCCCGCATTTGGTACAGCGCAGTAACCGGCAAAATCGCGCCGAAGGATGTCGCTGCCGACTGGGCAATGGAGCGCCTGCCGGCCCAGTATCAGCCCGTCATACTTGAAGCTAGACAGGCTTATCTTGGACAAGAAGAAGATCGCTTGGCCTCCCGCGCAGATCAGTTGGAAGAATTTGTTCACTACGTGAAAGGCGAGATCACCAAGGTAGTCGGCAAATAATGTCTAACAATTCGTTCAAGCCGACGCCGCTTCGCGGCGCGGCTTAACTCAAGCGTTAGATGCACTAAGCACATAATTGCTCACAGCCAAACTATCAGGTCAAGTCTGCTTTTATTATTTTTAAGCGTGCATAATAAGCCCTACACAAATTGGGAGATATATCATGAAAGGCTGGCTTTTTCTTGTTATCGCAATAGTTGGCGAAGTAATCGCAACATCCGCATTAAAATCTAGCGAGGGCTTTACTAAGCTTGCCCCTTCCGCCGTTGTCATAATCGGTTATGGCATCGCATTTTATTTTCTTTCTCTGGTTCTGAAATCCATCCCTGTCGGTGTTGCTTATGCAGTCTGGTCGGGACTCGGCGTCGTCATAATTACAGCCATTGCCTGGTTGCTTCATGGGCAAAAGCTTGATGCGTGGGGCTTTGTAGGTATGGGGCTCATAATTGCTGCCTTTTTGCTCGCCCGATCCCCATCGTGGAAGTCGCTGCGGAGGCCGACGCCATGGTGACGGTGTTCGGCATTCTGAATCTCACCGAGGACTCCTTCTTCGATGAGAGCCGGCGGCTAGACCCCGCCGGCGCTGTCACCGCGGCGATCGAAATGCTGCGAGTCGGATCAGACGTCGTGGATGTCGGACCGGCCGCCAGCCATCCGGACGCGAGGCCTGTATCGCCGGCCGATGAGATCAGACGTATTGCGCCGCTCTTAGACGCCCTGTCCGATCAGATGCACCGTGTTTCAATCGACAGCTTCCAACCGGAAACCCAGCGCTATGCGCTCAAGCGCGGCGTGGGTTACCTGAACGATATCCAAGGATTTCCTGACCCTGCGCTCTATCCCGATATTGCTGAGGCGGACTGCAGGCTGGTGGTTATGCACTCAGCGCAGCGGGATGGCATCGCCACCCGCACCGGTCACCTTCGACCCGAAGACGCGCTCGACGAGATTGTGCGGTTCTTCGAGGCGCGGGTTTCCGCCTTGCGACGGAGCGGGGTCGCTGCCGACCGGCTCATCCTCGATCCGGGGATGGGATTTTTCTTGAGCCCCGCACCGGAAACATCGCTGCACGTGCTGTCGAACCTTCAAAAGCTGAAGTCGGCGTTGGGGCTTCCGCTATTGGTCTCGGTGTCGCGGAAATCCTTCTTGGGCGCCACCGTTGGCCTTCCTGTAAAGGATCTGGGTCCAGCGAGCCTTGCGGCGGAACTTCACGCGATCGGCAATGGCGCTGACTACGTCCGCACCCACGCGCCTGGAGATCTGCGAAGCGCAATCACCTTCTCGGAAACCCTCGCGAAATTTCGCAGTCGCGACGCCAGAGACCGAGGGTTAGATCATGCCTAGCATTCACCTTCCGGCCGCCCGCTAGCGGACCCTGGTCAGGTTCCGCGAAGGTGGGCGCAGACATGCTGGGCTCGTCAGGATCAAACTGCACTATGAGGCGGCGGTTCATACCGCGCCAGGGGAGCGAATGGACAGCGAGGAGCCTCCGAACGTTCGGGTCGCCTGCTCGGGTGATATCGACGAGGTTGTGCGGCTGATGCACGACGCTGCGGCGTGGATGTCCGCCAAGGGAACGCCCGCCTGGGACGTCGCGCGGATCGACCGGACATTCGCGGAGACCTTCGTCCTGAGATCCGAGCTCCTAGTCGCGAGTTGCAGCGACGGCATCGTCGGCTGTTGCACCTTGTCGGCCGAGGATCCCGAGTTCTGGCCCGACGCCCTCAAGGGGGAGGCCGCATATCTGCACAAGCTCGCGGTGCGACGGACACATGCGGGCCGGGGTGTCAGCTCCGCGCTGATCGAGGCTTGCCGCCATGCCGCGCGAACGCAGGGGTGCGCCAAGCTGCGGCTCGACTGCCACCCGAACCTGCGTGGCCTATACGAGCGGCTCGGATTCACCCACGTCGACACTTTCAATCCCGGCTGGGATCCAACCTTCATCGCAGAACGCCTAGAACTCGAAATCTAACGTCCGTTCGGGCATCGAGGTCCATGTCGGGGTGGGACGGGCCCGTGGCTTCAAGATCACTTGCAGTCCGACCGCGATGTCTTGGTTGCGCGAGAGGTTGTCGATATCCTCCACTTCCATCATCAACCCTGGATAATGCCGCCGCCGTCATCGCCGCCGACGCCCGTGCCGGGCTTTTCGGGCCTGTCAGGCTTGCTCGGCCTTCAGCCTGCCTGGGCGAGATCTCCGGCGGACGGATTAACGGCGGAGCTTCGCCGCCTTTCGTGCGTGTGAAGGCCGAAGATAGTTCTCTCAAAAACATCCGTTTATGAGAGATACCAAATGTCATTTTCAGAAGACGACTGCACCAGTTGATTGGGCGTAATGGCTGTTGTGCAGCCAGCTCCTGACAGTTCAATATCAGAAGTGATCTGCACCAATCTCGACTATGCTCAATACTCGTGTGGGCTCTGTTGCAAAAATCGTGAAGCTTGAGCATGCTTGGCGGAGATTGGACGGACGGAACGATGACGGATTTCAAGTGGCGCCATTTCCAGGGTGATGTGATCCTGTGGGCGGTGCGCTGGTATTGTCGCTATCCGATCAGCTATCGCGACCTTGAGGAAATGCTGGCGGAACGCGGCATTTCGGTCGACCATACGACGATCTATCGCTGGGTCCAGTGCTACGCCCCGGAGATGGAGAAGCGGCTGCGCTGGTTCTGGCGGCGTGGCTTTGATCCGAGCTGGCGCCTGGATGAAACCTACGTCAAGGTGCGGGGCAAGTGGACCTACCTGTACCGGGCAGTCGACAAGCGGGGCGACACGATCGATTTCTACCTGTCGCCGACCCGCAGCGCCAAGGCAGCGAAGCGGTTCCTGGGCAAGGCCCTGCGAGGCCTGAAGCACTGGGAAAAGCCTGCCACGCTCAATACCGACAAAGCGCCGAGCTATGGTGCAGCGATCACCGAATTGAAGCGCGAAGGAAAGCTGGACCGGGAGACGGCCCACCGGCAGGTGAAGTATCTCAATAACGTGATCGAGGCCGATCACGGAAAGCTCAAGATACTGATCAAGCCGGTGCGCGGTTTCAAATCGATCCCCACGGCCTATGCCACGATCAAGGGATTCGAAGTCATGCGAGCCCTGCGCAAAGGACAGGCTCGCCCCTGGTGCCTGCAGCCCGGCATCAGGGGCGAGGTGCGCCTTGTGGAGAGAGCTTTTGGCATTGGGCCCTCGGCGCTGACGGAGGCCATGGGCATGCTCAACCACCATTTCGCAGCAGCCGCCTGATCGGCGCAGAGCGACAGCCTACCTCTGACTGCCGCCAATCTTTGCAACAGAGCCTCCGTCGCCATGCTCACCTCGCTTTGGTGCACACGAGTATTGAGCATAGTCGGGGAGCCCGCAGAATTCGGAAAAAATCGTACGCTAAGGTTTTCCGGGCATCCGTAAGGGCCGAAACTTCCCGTCTTCCAGTCTGCGGCTCTGCCGCCAGACGTAATCGCCGGTTAGGTTGATGTGCTCCCAGCCCAGCGGCGACAGGAATTGCAGCAGCTCGCCGTCCACCGGCTTGCCGGCCTCGACCAACCCCTGGGTGGCGCGTTCCAGGTACACCGTGTTCCACAGCACGATAGCCGCCGTCACCAGGTTGAGGCCGCTGGCCCGGTAGCGCTGCTGCTCGAAGCTCCGATCCCTGATTTCCCCAAGGCGGTTGAAGAACACCGCCCTGGCCAGCGAGTTGCGCGCCTCACCTTTGTTCAGGCCGGCATGCACGCGGCGGCGCAGTTCAACACTTTGCAGCCAGTCCAGGATGAACAGCGTGCGCTCGATCCGGCCCAGCTCGCGCAGGGCCACGGCCAGTCCGTTCTGGCGCGGGTAGCTGCCGAGCTTGCGCAGCATCAGCGAGGCGGTGACGGTGCCCTGCTTGATCGAGCTGGCCAGGCGCAGGATGTCGTCCCAGTGGGCACGCACGTGCTTGATGTTCAGGGTGCCGCCGATCAGCGGGCGCAACGTCGGGTAGGCTTGCACGCCCTGCGGCACGTACAGCTTGGTTTCGCCGAGGTCGCGGATGCGCGGCGCGAAGCGGAAGCCTAGCAGGTGCATCAGGGCAAAGACGTGATCGGTGAAGCCGGCCGTGTCGGTGTAGTGCTCCTCGATCCGCAGGTCGGACTCGTGGTACAGCAGGCCGTCGAGCACATAGGTGGAATCGCGGACGCCGACATTCACCACGCGGGTGCTGAACGGCGCGTACTGGTCGGAGATATGGGTATAGAACAGCCGTCCCGGCTCGCTACCGTACTTCGGGTTGACGTGCCCGGTGCTCTCGCCCCGGCCACCCGCGCGGAAGCGCTGGCCATCGGAGGATGAGGTCGTGCCGTCGCCCCAGTGGGCGGCAAAGGCGTGGCGATACTGGTGGTTGACCAGCTCGGCCAAGGCCGCCGAATAGGTTTCGTCGCGGATGTGCCAGGCTTGCAGCCAGGACAGCTTGGCGTAGGTCAGGCCGGGGCTCGACTCGGCCATCTTGGTCAGCCCGAGGTTGATCGCATCACCGAGGATTGCGGACAGCAGCAACGTCCTGTCTTTGGCCTCGGCCCCGTCCTTCAAGTGGGTGAAGTGGCGGCTGAAGCCCGTCCAGTCGTCCACGTCCATCAGCAGTTCGGTGATCTTGATGCGCGGCAGTAACTGGCTGGTTTGGTCGATCAGCGCCTGCGCCCGATCCGGCACCGCCGCATCCAGCGGGGTGATTTTCAGCCCTGACTCGGTGAGGATGGCATCGGGCAGCTCGTTGTCCTTGGCCAGGCGGGTGACGGTGGCCAACTGCTCGTCCAGCAGCTGCAAACGCTCTTCCAGGTACTGGTCGCTGTTCGGGTTGATCGCCAGGGGCAGGGCCTGCTCGCGCTTGAGTGCGGCGAACTTCTCGGCCGGCAGCAGGTAGTCGTCGAAGTCGCGGAACTGCCGCGAGCCCTTGACCCAGATGTCGCCGGAGCGCAGGGCGTTCTTCAGCTCGGACAGGGCGCAGATTTCGTAGAATTTCCGGTCGAGGCCTTCCGGGGTGATCACCAGCGGCTTCCAGCGCGGCTTGATGAAGGCCGTGGGTGCATCGGCCGGCACCTTGCGCAGGTTGTCGGCGTTCATCTCACGCAGGGTCTGCACGGCTGCCAGCACGCCTTGCGCGGCCGGCGCGGCGCGCAGTTCCAGCACCTCCAGCAAGGCCGGCGTGTAACGGCGCAGGGTGGCGAAGTTCTCGCCGACCAGGTGCAGGTGGTCGAAGCCTTCCGGCCGGGCCAGCAGCTCGGCCTCGCTGACGCTCTCGGTGAACTCGTCCCAGGGAATCACCGCCTCGATGGCGGCATAGGGGTCGCTGCCGCTTTCCTTCGCTTCCAGCAGCGCCTGGCCGATCCTGGAGTACAGGCGCACCTTGTCGTTGATCGCCTTGCCCTGCTTCTGGAACTGCTGCTGATGCTTGTGCTTCGCGCCGCTGAACAGCTTGACCAGGATGCGGTCATGCAGATCGACCAGCTCATCGATCACGGTCGCGGTGCTCTCCAGCACCACGGCGGCCAGGGTCGCGTAGCGGCGCTGCGGCTCGAACTTACCGAGGTCTTTGGGCGTCATCTGCCCACCCTCGCGGGCCAGCTTGAGCAGGCGGTTCTGGTGGATGTGCCGGCCCAGGCCTTCGGGCAAGTCCACCAACTGAAATGTCTTCAGCCGCTCGATGTGTTCCAGCATGTGCCGAGAGTTGGGTTTCAGCGGTGCCTGGCGCAGCCAGGTCAACCAGGTGATGCTGCTGCCGGCCTTGAGCTTCAACAGCTCGTCCAGCTTGGCCCGATGCGAGTCCGTGAGTGGTTCGACCAGGGCGCGGTAGACCCGCCGATTGGCTCGCGCAATGGCTTCCGAGCAGGCCCGGTCAATCACGCTCAGCGCCGGCAGGATGCGTCGTTTCTGCCGTAGGCTCTCCAGGGCCTGACCGGCCAGCAGCAAGCCTTTGTCGGTCTGCTGGGCCAGCTCGGTTAGCTCGCGCACCAGGGCGCGGAAGTCGGACAGGCCGAACGGGGCCAGTTGCAGGTAGGTGCGCAGTTCCTGGGCATGCTCGGGACGGGTCACGTCGCGCTCGCCGTACTTTGCCCAGCTCGCCGGCTCGGCCTGGACTTGCTTCGCCACCCACAGGATGACCGGCTCGGGCAGCTCGCTGTCGGTTCCCAGCGCGTAACCGGGGTAGCGCAGCAGGCAGAGCTGCACGGCGAAGCCGAGGCGGTTGGCGTCGCCGCGTCGCTGGCGGATCAGCGACAGGTCGGAGTCGTTGAAGGTGTAGTAGCGGATCAGGTCATCCTGGCTTTCCGGCAGCGCAAGCAGGGTGTCCCGCTCCGTGGCCGAGAGGATCAAGCGACGCGGCATGTGTCAGTCGTCCGTGCGGAGGTACTGGTAGAGGGTTTCCCGGCTGATGTTGAACTCGCGGGCAAGCTGCGCCTTGGGCTCGCCGGCCGTCGCTCGCTGCCGCAGGGTAGCAGCCTGCTCATCGGACAGGGCTTTCTTGCGGCCCCGGTACGCGCCACGCTGCTTGGCCAAGGCGATGCCCTCACGCTGCCGCTCGCGGATCAGGGCGCGCTCGAACTCAGCGAAGGCCCCCATCACCGACAGCATCAGGTTGGCCATCGGCGAGTCCTCGCCAGTGAACACCAGGCCCTCCTTCAGGAACTCGATGCGCACGCCGCGCTGAGTCAGCTTCTGTACCAAGCGACGCAGGTCATCGAGGTTGCGGGCCAGCCGATCCATGCTGTGCACCACCACTGTATCGCCTTCGCGGACGAAGCTCAGCAGCGCTTCGAGCTGGGGGCGCTGGGTGTCCTTGCCCGATGCCTTGTCGGTGAACACCTTGCTCACCTGGGTTTGTTCCAGCTGGCGTTCCGGGTTCTGGTCAAAGCTGCTGACCCGGACGTAGCCGATGCGGTGCCCCTGCACGATGTCTCCTTGGTTGAAGGCGGCTTAAGTGCACTTTCTGTTCCGTTGTGCCTCAAAGCCCATTTCTGTCAGGCTGAAATCTATAACCTTCGCGGGCATGTGTCAAAAAATGGGAAAGCAGACTCTATTCTGACGAAGCGGCGCGGCCCTGCCTGACATCAAGTTAGGGTATGCCTCAATCTGACGGCTGCGAACCGCCAGGGACAGGCGCAATGTCAGATTCTGTCGCGGCCTTGGCGCGTGCCTGGAAGCGTTCATAGCAATCCAGCCCGCAGAAATGTTCGACGTATTCCGCGCCTTCCGGGGTGAAGGCGGCATCGAGCGGAATTTCTTTGCAGCATACGCAGCAGGTGGTGCAACTGGCAGTGTTCGGGGCGTTTGCGTTCATGGTGGTACTCCTCCAGATTGGTAGCGAAGCTCAAAGCTGCCCACTCTCGGCTGGCTGGGAAGCGGTCATGATCTTCCCTTGAAGGCCCGCAGCAGCCGCGTCACAGACAGGACAAACAAGCCGGTCAGCGTGAGGGCTGCAATACCCCAGTGCTCCCCGATGAACGCGCCGGCCGTCGTGCCGGCTAGCACAATGGCGAGAATCGGCAAATGGCAGGGACAGGTGAGCACGGCCAGCGCGCCCCACAAGTAGCCGGTGATCGGTTTGTGCGTCTCAGACGGCAAGTGCTCTGGGCTGTTCATGGCAGACTCTCCGCGTGCTGTGCCGGTTCGGTTGGCATGGCGGCCAGTTGCATTTCGAGGCTGGCCAGGGCCTCGCGCCGACGCTCGACGAGTTGCCGCAACACGGCAAGCTGCGCAGACGCACCGTCACCGTCCGCAGCATCCAGCGCCCGGCACAGCCGCGCCAGTGCGTCCAGGCCGATACCCGCTTCGAAGGCAGCCCGTACAAAGCGCAGCCGTTGCAACGCGGTGTCATCGAACAAGCCGTAGCCGCCCGTGGTGTACGCGACCGGCCGTAGCAATCCGCGCAGCAGGTAGTCGCGCACGATATGCACGCTCACCCCGGCATCAAGGGCCAGCCGGGACACTGTGTAGGCGCTCATTGAACACCTCCTTTTCCTCATCCGGCGCAGCACGAAAGCTGCTTCACGTCCTTGCTGAAGGTCTGCGCCGCGAGCTTCAGCCCTTCGACCATGGTCAGGTAGGGGAACAATTGGTCGGCCAGTTCCTGCACGGTCATACGGTTGCGAATGGCGAGCACCGCCGTCTGGATCAGTTCACCCGCTTCCGGGGCCACCGCTTGCACGCCGATGAGCCGTCCGCTACCTTCCTCGATGACCAGCTTGATGAAGCCGCGTGTGTCGAAGTTGGCAAGCGCACGCGGCACGTTATCCAGTGTTAGCAGGCGACTGTCGGTCTCGATCCCGTCGTGATGTGCTTCCGCCTCGCTGTAGCCCACGGTGGCGACCTGCGGGTCGGTGAACACCACGGCCGGCATTGCGGTCAGGTCCAGGGCCGCATCGCCGCCAGTCATGTTGATCGCCGCACGAGTGCCGGCCGCTGCCGCCACATAGACGAACTGCGGCTGGTCGGTGCAGTCGCCGGCCGCGTAGATGTTCGGGCTACTGGTGCGCATGCCCTTGTCGATGACGATGGCCCCCTGCGCATTGACGGCTACCCCCGCCGCTTCCAATGCCAGGCTGCGCGTGTTCGGTGTCCGGCCGGTGGCGACCAGCAGCTTGTCGGCGCGCAATTCACCGTGCGTGGTGGTCAGCACGAATTCACCGTCCATATGGGCGACCTGGCTGGCTTGCGTGTGCTCCAGCACCTCGATGCCCTCGGCACGGAAAGCGGCTGTCACCGCCTCGCCGATGGCCGGGTCTTCACGGAAGAACAAGGTATTGCGCGCCAGGGCCGTGACCTTGCTGCCCAGCCGGGCAAAGGCTTGCGCCAGCTCCAGCGCCACCACCGACGAGCCGATTACGGCAAGGCGTTCGGGAATGGTGTCGCTCGCCAGGGCCTCGGTGGAAGTCCAGTAGGGTGACTCTTTCAAGCCCGGAATCGGCGGGACCGCCGGGCTGGCACCCGTGGCGACCAGGCAGCGGTCGAACATCACGACGCGCTCGCCACCCTCGTTCAAACTAACGATAAGGCTCTGGTCGTCCTTGAAACGCGCTTCACCGTGCAGAACGGTGATGGCTGAATTGCCGTCCAGGATGCCTTCGTACTTGGCATGACGGAGTTCTTCGACACGGGCCTGCTGCTGGGCCAGCAGCCGCTCGCGCAAGATCGTCGGCGGTGTGGGTGGCATGCCGCCGACGAATGGGCTTTCCCGGCGCAGATGGGCGATGTGGGCGGCGCGGATCATGATCTTGGACGGCACACAACCGACGTTGACGCAGGTGCCGCCGATGGTGCCGCGCTCAATCAGCGTGACCTGCGCGCCTTGCTCGACGGCCTTCAGTGCTGCCGCCATCGCGGCTCCACCGCTACCAATGACGACGACCTGCAACGGGCGTTCGTTGCCACTGGGCTTATCAGCGGCCCCTATCCAGCCGCGCATCTTGTCGAGCAGGCCGGCGCGGTTGTCCGTCGGTGGCGCATCGGCAAGCGTTGCCTCGTAGCCCAGTCCGGCCACGGCGGTAGTCAGCGCATCCGATGACGTGCCCGCCTCAATGGCGAGTTGCGCTGTGCCCTTCGGATAGGACACCAGCGCCGATTGCACGCCGGGCACTTTCTCCAAGGCTTCCTTGACGTGAGCCGCGCACGAGTCGCAGGTCATCCCGGTGATTTTCAGGGTGGTCATGTATTTTTCCTTTTCTGTGGTGGCTACGGCTGTTGCCGTCAGCCACGTTGTTCTGGCAATTCACAGCTGTCCGGCCCGCAGCGGCGATGTGCTGGCGAGATGAAATCCCAGACCGACACCCCAACCATCAAGGCCAGGCCGACATAGAGCAGTCCACCGCTCTGCCAGCCGTAAGCCCGCATTAAAAACACCGCTGCCAGCACCAAGATCGGGCCTATCGTGCCGAGCGCCGTGCGTCGCCACTGTCGATGATTGAGCCAAGCGATAGCATTGGCGAGTAACGCGATGCCGGCGAACATCGGCAGCAGGATGCCAATGAATAGCCCCTCGTACTGGCTCAAGAAGCCCAGTCCGATGGCCGCGCCAAAGCTGGCGATGGCAGGAAAACAGGCGGCGCAGCCCATCGCGGAAACGACGCTGCCGAGCGCGCCGGTTTTGCCAGCGATGCGCGTGATGAGTCCCATGTGTCGCTCCCGAGTTCGGTTAACGGATCAGCGTTTGAGGCTGGACGGATAGCCCGCGTCCTCGGTCGCCTTGGTCAACTTCTGGACGTTGGTCTTGGCATCGTCGAAGGTGACGACGGCCTGGCGCTTGTCGAAACTTACGTCGGTCTTGCTCACGCCCTCAACCTTGGAAAGCGCGTGCTTGACAGTGATCGGGCAAGAGGCGCAGGTCATGCCAGGCACGGACAGCGTGACGGTCTGGGTGGCGGCCCACACGGGGGCAACAACGGCAGCGAGGGCGAGGGCGGCAAACAGTTTTTTCATGATGAACTCCTGTGATTAATAGAAAAATGGCATGACGTAGGGAAATCCGAGCGAGACCAGGACCAGCGCGGCCACGATCCAGAAAATGAGCTTGTAAGTAGCTCGCACTTGGGGAATCGCGCAGACCTCACCCGGTTTGCAGGCTTGCGCCGGGCGGTAGATGCGCCGCCAGGCGAAAAACAGCGCGACCAGCGCTGCGCCGATGAAGATCGGGCGATAGGGTTCCAGCACCGTCAGGTTGCCGATCCATGCCCCGCTGAACCCCAAGGCGATCAAAACCAGCGGCCCCAGGCAGCAGGCCGACGCAAGAATGGCGGCCAGCCCACCGGCGAAGAGCGCGCCGCGCCCGTTTTGTGGTTCAGACTTTTGTGGTTCAGACTTTTGTGGTTCAGACTTTTGTGGTTCAGACATACGCTTGTCCTTTCAAATTTGGTTTGGATAGCTTAAGCTTACTTCCGTAGTTATGTACGGAGTCAAGCGATATGCAAATTAATTTTGAGAATCTGACCATTGGCGTTTTTGCCAAGGCGGCCGGGGTCAATGTGGAGACCATCCGGTTCTACCAGCGCAAGGGCCTGCTGCCGGAGCCAGACAAGCCCTATGGCAGCATTCGCCGCTATGGCGAGGCGGATGTAACACGAGTGCGGTTCGTGAAATCGGCCCAGCGGCTGGGCTTTAGCCTGGACGAAATCGCCGAGCTACTGCGGCTGGAGGATGGCACCCATTGCGAGGAAGCCAGCGGCCTGGCCGAGCACAAGCTCAAGGATGTGCGCGAGAAGATGGCCGACTTGGCACGCATGGAGGCCGTGCTGTCTGAACTGGTGTGCGCCTGCCATGCGCGGAAAGGGAACGTTTCCTGCCCGCTGATTGCGTCACTGCAAGACGGAACGAAGCTCGCTGCATCGGCGCGGGGGAGTCACGGGGTGACTACGCCTTAGCGTGCTTTATTTTCCGAATTCTGAGACGACCCCTCATAACGCAGGGAGCTCTGTTGTGACTGATGATCTCCGATCGCGATTAACAAATCTATCCTGCCTTCGGTGATGCTGCCAACTTACTGATTTAGTGTATGATGGTATTTTTGAGGTGCTCCTGTGGCTTCTGTTTCTATCAGCTGTCCCTCCTGTTCAGCTACTGACGGGGTGGTGCGTAACGGCAAAAGCACCGCCGGACATCAGCGCTATCTCTGCTCTCACTGCCGTAAAACATGGCAACTGCAGTTCACTTACACCGCTTCTCAACCCGGTACGCACCAGAAAATCATTGATATGGCCATGAATGGCGTTGGATGCCGGGCAACCGCCCGCATTATGGGCGTTGGCCTCAACACGATTTTACGTCACTTAAAAAACTCAGGCCGCAGTCGGTAACCTCGCGCATACAGCCGGGCAGTGACGTCATCGTCTGCGCGGAAATGGACGAACAGTGGGGCTATGTCGGGGCTAAATCGCGCCAGCGCTGGCTGTTTTACGCGTATGACAGGCTCCGGAAGACGGTTGTTGCGCACGTATTCGGTGAACGCACTATGGCGACGCTGGGCGTCTTATGAGCCTGCTGTCACCCTTTGACGTGGTGATATGGATGACGGATGGCTGGCCGCTGTATGAATCCCGCCTGAAGGGAAAGCTGCACGTAATCAGCAAGCGATATACGCAGCGAATTGAGCGGCATAACCTGAATCTGAGGCAGCACCTGGCACGGCTGGGACGGAAGTCGCTGTCGTTCTCAAAATCGGTGGAGCTGCATGACAAAGTCATCGGGCATTATCTGAACATAAAACACTATCAATAAGTTGGAGTCATTACCCAATATCGAAGGCATGACTATTCAACGTAGAGAGCGTTAAAAGAGAAGTTATTAAGCAGATACGGATGTTATTACGCATAGCTATTACCATCGCCAGCAGACGGCGGCATAATTAAAGTCTTACTCGCAATAATAGTTACAAGTAAGACTTATTTGTAATGCAATTATATTATTTCGTATTTATTTACGGGTTGCCTGCCAGCGAGCCCGGATACCGTCTACACCATAAGGCCCAGGGCCGAAGTCTACGGACTTCATGTTTACCCGGGCCTGCAGGCTTTCCAGCGTTTCGCGTATCGGCTGAATGTCATACAGGCACAAGCGGTAATAGTTATGCTGGAAGCGCCAGCGGTTGAGCTCCGCCATTTCTTTACCGTCTACCCACCATTTGATCCTTTCCTTCAGCCAGCCGATCATGATTCGACTCCTTTTGCCGCCTGCAGGTTCGTGGCCAGTTCGCCGCCGAGCCGCTGCTCCAGGTTAGCTGGCAGGACGAAGCCCGCTGCCCGGCGATGGCCACCGCCTCCGAACTGGCGCGCCAGCGCGCTCACATCGAGGTTGTCACGGTGGGTACGCAGGGAATACTTACGCGAGCCGTCCGGCAGATCGTTATACACCGCCACCAGCGCCAGCTGCGGGTGCATAGTGGCCAGCAGGTGGCCCAGCTCGGAATGCAGCAGCGCACTGTTCACCACGGCGGCCGGTTTGCCGAACAAGATGGTAAACCGGGCCTGTCGGGCCAGGGCGTGCAGCTGGCGCTCCTGGTTGGCCAGCAACGCCGAGCCCATCGTCATTTCCCGCTCACCGATGCCGTCGCGCAGCACCTCCGCCCAGCGTTCGAAGGTCGGCGGCAGGATGGCCACCCAGGCGTTGACCTCCTGCGAGTTCGGCAGCGCCCATTTCCACAAATCCCGATCGGCGACGTAGGCCAGCAGGTCCGGCAGCGGCTTATCCGGGTGGAAAAACGCCCAGGCGAGCTCACAACCGGCGCGACTCATGTCGAAGATGGCATACACGGCCCCGGCCAGTTCGTCACGCGCGGTCTGGTGGTGATCGATCACCTGCAGGAGGTACTTGCTGGCCAGATGGTCACACGTCTTGCGGTTGTAGCTGAAATCGAGGATGAATACCTCGAGGGTACCGTTCGGCAGCGGCGGTACCGGCTCACCGTAGCGAACCGGGATGTAATGGGCCTCCTCGCCGTATCTAAGCCAGGCGGCAAGGGCTGACGCGAAGCCGTCGGCGTCGTTGTGGTACAGCACAGCGGTCTTTTTCGGTTGGGTCAGGATCATGCGCTCTCCGAGTGTATGAGCTGGTGGCCATTAACGCTTAAAGACAAAAGGCCCCTTGCTCAGGACTTACAGACAGATATGCTGCACAATAACATCCTAAGACGCAGATCATAATTGTGTAGTGTAAATAACCCAGCCCCGAAAGGAATAATCATGCAAGAATTAACTCAGCCAGAAGTCATTGCTGAAACCGACCTGCAGCCATTGCCACCACAGGACCCGAATCCACTGCCAGAATCGGCCCAGGCCATGGAAGAGGCAGACCCGTCAGAGGTCCTGCGCAGCGCGATGGCAGGCAACTTCCTGCAGCACTGCGTCAATAACGCGGTGGCTGACAAGTCCCACGGCCGTGATCCCCTCTCTGTTGGTGTAGCAAACGCCATTTCCAGCCTGATGGTGGCTATCTTCCGTCTCAGCCCGGATCACTTCGAAGTTGTGCTCGATGCCGTCGCCCGTTCGATCGGCGAAGTCCGTGTTGACCAGACGCCAGTGAATGAAATGCTGATGGGATGCTGGGCTGTGTCCATATGTCCCGCAACGGCAATCTCAACGCTACGCTGGGTCGCATGAAGGACATTGCGGACTATGACCGCCATCAATTTATCGCCCAGCGGATGGCTACACTCGCAGCAGGTAACCCGAACCCGGCGGTAGTGGAGCCTGAAGTGGCACAACCGGCGCCGCCCGTGGAGGCAGATAATGCGGAGGAGAAACCGACAGAAGTCCCGCGGAAATCACGCAGCCGCGCGGCGAAGAAACGTCAGGGTGGTGAGGCTGATAAGACGGCGTAACCGGCCGTAGAAACGAAAACCCCCGGCCGAGGCCAGGGGGTCGTAATTGAGCCGGTGTCCTGCTTTGCAGCAGGTCCGCATCAAGAAGCAAGGAATTCGTAGAGGATGACGCGAGCAAATACAATGCTTTTTCCGTGTTGTGTTCGGTTCGCGGCGCTGGCCACCAGCCCGACATGGCTGCGAGGCGCCCCGCCCTTCATGCGTGCGCGGTGTCACAAACTGGGGTTATTGGCAATTTACACATCCTAACCTTGTTGTGTAACATTGATTTTGACGGCCCGAAAGACGATAGGAGCCGTCACCTCTGTTGTAGTAATTCCGTTCTATTTTCGACTCATTAACGGTAACGGTTTAGGCGCCTTCGGGCGCTCTTTTTTTAAGGGGCAAACTTTGAGTCAATCAACATCTGCGCCCATTAACGTAGTGGCCGTCTCACTGGCCACCCGGCAGGCACCTGTCATGCTGACCGGTACGCTCACCACCAACGCCCTTCACGTTATCGCCCTGACACCACTACCAGGCTCGATTGTGAAGATCCGCGAGCGTCTGTAAGCTATGGCGGTGCGTAACGCGTCAGGCGCGTTCGATGCCACGATCATGATTGAGGACCCGACGGGGCTGATGACCGGTCTGGGTTACCGCGTGCGCCTCGATGACAAGACAGCTGACGATCGGCCGGTTCTCGCGCTGGCCATGGAGCGTTACCGCGCGCTGACGGCAATGGGCGGTCTGTATTACCCGGGCGACAACGGTAAGGCGGTATATGAAATCGACTAGGCTCAGCTGCGTGACGAGTCCCGTGTATTGCTGCTGATTTACGGGGCGATGTGCCAAGGACCGATGCACTCCACCTGACCGATGAGGCTGCACCCGCGACACCAAAACCCGCACGCACTGTCGCCGATTCACCACCACGGAATGGCAACCGCGCCAACGGATTTTATTTGGGTGATGACGGCCGCTTTGCCAACAAGGTGGAGATCCGCCGCTTTAACCGCAGCTCCAGTCGCGGCGACGACGATGAGGAGTCATCAGCTGGTGGCTCATCGTCACTGCTGAAACGGGCGGTAGGTCTGCTGGGTGGCAAGGATGGAAACCAACTGGCCGGAACCGAGGCGGCAGATACTGCAGGCGTGGCCGTGGGAAGTTCTTTCTGGATGGCCGCCAAAGAAGCCAAAGGTATGGCGGATGAGGTCAAGGAAGCGCTTTCCGAGCGTGATATCAGCAGTACGAAGCGCGCTAAAGCCTACGCCAAAGATAAGGCGCTGAAGCTATGGGGCGCGCTCAAGCGGCCGTTTGGCGGACAGGCCGGGAGCGAACCGGGCGCGGGTGATGCCACGCCGGACACGCCACCAGCCACACCAGCGAATGCGGCCAACGCCGAACCGAAGCCCGCCAGCACCATCGGGATCGGGGAGAAGAAAAACCAGGAGCAAACCGAAAGCGCCCGCCTGGACGCGATCCGCCGTAAGGAGGATGCGCAGAGCAAAGAGCAGCACAGCGAGGTGATCGACCGTCTGGACGCGCTGATTGATTCGTCCAAAACGAAGCCGCGCAGCCTGACCGATGTGGTCGGTGACAAGGTGAAGGACTGGATCGGTGAAAGGGGGGATAAGCGTGGCCGTAAGGGCCGGAAGGGTACCAAAGGCAGGGGTAAGAGACCGTTTGGCCGTACTGCAGACAGGGAAACCGGCCCGCGCAGAAAGAGCCGCCAGTCGGGTCCTGAGCGCGCGCGTAGCAGCCGCCTGGGCGTGGGTCGAACCACCCGCGCCAGTGACCTTCCCGATCTGCCGTCCTCCCGTCGTGAACCGGGCCGGACCCCTCGTCGGCAAAGTGAAAGTCACCAACAAACTGGCCACGACTGTCAACCTGCCTTACGGCACACCGATAAACGCGCCGAACCGGTTATGTGGGCAAGGTCTACGGCGAACTGGGCATTGAGGGCACAACTAGAACAGAGGTCTTCTCGATGGGCTTCCAGGCGCTGGCGACCGATGCCGAAATGGCCCGGCTTGCCATGAAAGATCCGGAGCACCTGTCGCTGGTGATGGTGGCTATCAAGATGCTGGGCATCAAATACAAGGAGTCCCGCTATTCATTTACAGTGCCGGAATCCGTCAGTAAGGGGGAGCTGAGAGTTTTCAATGAAGAGGGGTAATTTATTGATTAGTATATTAATGGCTATTTAAATTGACTTCTTAACGGCGTTTACTGTTCCGTTACTCCTCAAACCCCAAATGCAGAGGATGGAAGCGGTCTGGCAAAAGAAAGCCCCGCTGGCTGACATATCGCGCTGTGACGGAAAGCCCTGCGTTAAGGTGGACACTCGCACTACGTATGGTGATAAAGGGGATAAAGAGAATACCTGGATGATTATTAAGAAATAACATCATAGAGCACAGAACGCTGTGCGTCGATCTCCGGCGGAGAAAGCATTAATTAAACGTGTCGGGGGGATCTGATAACCCCAGCAAATAAAGGACATTAAGGATATCAACGATGAATGCACTTTCTGCATTGCTGACAAAAATTGAACAGGCTTCACCAACACAGCGGGACAAAGGTACAACCTTTGAAAACCTTTGTGTGCAGTATTTCCTCCATGAACCTAAATATGCCGAGCTGTACAGTGACGTGCTGAGCTATGGCGGATGGGTTTCTCAGTACGGTGAAACCGTTGGGATCACGAAGAAAAAAGATGATGGCATTGATTTGGTCGCCGTAACCAAAACGGGGGAGTTTCATGCTATCCAGTGCAAAAACTACAATCAGACTAAAATCGCCAAAAAGGATATTGATAGTTTTCTGGCTGCCTCCGATAAAACGTATTTTACGCTTCGCTATATCGTTGCCTCTACGGACAACTGGACGGAAGAAGCCAAAAACATGCTGCGTGACAAGGCCGTTCCTGTCACTGCGTTAAGCCTGACAGACCTTGAACAAAGTGCACTGGACTGGTCACAATTCGATTTTGATCCGGCATACAAGCCGGTGATGAAAGCCAAAAAGCAACTCCGGCCTCATCAGACTCCCGCGCTTGAAGCCGTTAAAAGAGGGCTGGCGACTGCCGATCGGGGCAAGCTCATTATGGCGTGCGGCACAGGAAAAACCTTCACCTCTCTGCGTATTGCTGAAGCCGTTGCCGGAAGAGGTAAAACCGTACTGTTCCTTGTGCCCAGTCTGGCATTGTTGAGTCAGACGCTGGATGAATGGACACAGGATACGCTGATAGACCTGCGCTGTTTTGCTGTCTGCTCTGACAGTGATGTGGGTAAGAAAAACCATGATGACAATGTCGTTGTTGGTATCAGCGACCTGAAATATCCGGCGACCACGAATGCGAACAGCCTCGTCAAAGCGTTTAATCAGCCGGATATTTTCGGCAGTGATAAGCCGCCTTATATGAACGTGGTGTTTTCTACCTACCACTCTGTTGAGGTTATCCATCAGGCGCAAAAGCTGGGTTTTCCTGCGTTTGATTTCATCATTTGTGATGAAGCCCACCGTACAACGGGTGCCACCTTTGAAGGGGATGATGAGTCTGCCTTTGTTCGTATTCACGACAATGCCTATATTGCCGGTCAAAAACGCCTGTACATGACCGCGACCCCACGAATTTTTGGAGATGATGCGAAAGAGACTGAGGGAGTTACCCTATGCTCAATGGATGACAAAAGTCTTTATGGGGATGATTTGTATGTCATTACCTTCTCTAAAGCCGTCCAGTTGGGCATTTTGTGTGATTACAAAGTTATTGTGCTTGCCGTGGAAGAAAAGCATGTCAGCCGCCGCATTCAGTCTCTGCTGAAGGATGAAAATAATCAGCTCAAAGTCGATGATGCGGCAAAGATTGTGGGTTGCTGGAAAGCACTGGCAAAGCAGGGACTGGCGGGGGCAGATGGCGTTCACCCTGATGCGATGAAACGGGCTGTTGCGTTCTGTCAGGTGATAGAAAAAGACTTTCGCGGAAAGACGCATAAGGTCAGTTCTAAACTGATCACGGAAATGTTCGGAGCAGTGGTTGAGGCTTATCAGGCATCCGAGATCGAACTTCTCAGGGAAACCGCACCGGATAAGGCGATTGACCCATCATTAAAACTTCAGTGTCAGGTGAAGCACGTTGACGGCAGCATGAATGCCACTGAGAAAAAATCCAAAATTGAATGGCTGAAAGCGGACACGGATGAAAATGTCTGCCGGATATTGTCTAACGTCCGTTGTTTATCTGAAGGCGTGGATGTGCCTTCTCTGGATGCGGTGTTGTTTTTAACGCCGAGAAGCTCTCAGGTGGATGTGGTGCAGTCTGTCGGACGTGTGATGCGGCGTGCTGAAGGTAAGGAGCTGGGCTACGTCATTCTGCCGGTTGTCATTCCCGCCGGAGAAGAGCCGGAGAATGCGTTGAACAATAATCAGGCTTACCGTGTTGTCTGGCAGGTGCTGAATGCACTCAGGGCGCATGATGACCGCTTTGATGCCATGATCAACAAGCTGGAGTTTAACGGTAAAGATACCGGCAGAATGGAAGTGATCGCGGTAGCCGATAAAGTGGTGAAGAAAACCAAACGGCAGACGAAAAAATCTGAGATAGCAGGAAAAGCGCGTAAAAGCAGTGGCATTGGTTCAGCCGTGAGTCCCGCTCCTGAGCAGTTTGATATTGAATTTTCCGTTGGTGAGATTGAGCGCGCCCTGTACGCAAAAATCGTTAAAAAATGCGGTAACCGGCATCACTGGGAAGACTGGGCGAACGATATTGCTAAAATTGCCCGCACACATATCGACCGCATTCACGGCATTCTCGAAAATCCGGGGAATAAAATAGAAATCAGTGCCTTCAGGGCATTTGCAGATGAACTGCGTGATGACCTGAATAACAGTGTTTCCGATGATGAAATCATTGAAATGCTGGCTCAGCACCTGATAACCAAGCCGGTTTTTGATGCCCTGTTTGCGGATTACAATTTTACCGACCATAACCCGATGAGTATGGCGATGCAGAACGTGCTTAACACGTTGCAGGAGCATCATCTCGAAAAAGAAGCCAGCACGCTGAACAGCTTCTATGAGTCGGTAAAAATGCGTGCGGACGGCATTACCACCGCAGAAGGTAAGCAGCAGATTATCGTACAGTTGTACGATAAGTTTTTCAGAAATGCGTTCCCGAGAATGACGGAGCGTCTGGGCATTGTGTATACGCCTGTTGAGGTGGTTGATTTTATTATTCACAGCGTGAATGACGTGCTGAAACAGGAGTTCGGACAAACACTCGCCGACAAAGGTGTGCATATTCTTGACCCGTTCACCGGCACCGGTACGTTTATCACCCGTCTGCTGCAAAGTGGTCTGATCCCGTCAGATAAACTGGCTTACAAGTTTAAAAATGAAATCCATGCCAACGAAATCGTCCTGTTAGCCTATTACATTGCCGCTATTAATATTGAGGCGGTGTATCACGGCATCACGGAAGAATCAGAGTACACGCCGTTTGAAGGGATTTGTCTGACTGACACCTTTGAAATGTATGAGAAGGATGATCTGGTCAGTGCGGTATTGGTCGATAACAGTGAGCGTCGTAAACGGCAGAAGGCTCTGGATATTCGGGTGATTATCGGTAACCCTCCTTACTCGTCAGGCCAAAGTGTAGGGAATGATAATAATGCTAATGTAAAATATCCTCTTCTAGATAAAAGAATTGAATTAACCTATGCAAAATACACAACTGCAACATTGAAAAGTTCGCTTTATGATTCATATATACGTGCAATACGCTGGGCGAGTGATCGTATCGGTGAACAAGGTGTTATAGGATTTGTCACGAATGGCGGGTATATCGACTCTAACTCGGCTGATGGACTTCGTAAGTGTCTGGCGGAAGAGTTCAGTAGCCTGTATTTTTTCCATCTGAGAGGGAATGCTAGAACGTCAGGAGAGGTTCGCCGCAAAGAAAAAGATAACGTTTTTGGTCAGGGAACAAGAACGCCGATTGTGATTGCTATTCTGGTAAAAAATCCGGTAGCAACACAGACGGGTCAGATTTATTTTCATGATATTGGTGATTACCTGACAAAAGAAGAAAAGCTGGAGACGATTTCCGATTTTGGCAGTATTGACGGTATTGAGAAAACGCATGGCTGGCAGAAAATCACACCAGATGCCTACAACGATTGGCTGAATCAGCGAGATGATAGCTTCAATGATTTTATTGAATTAGGTAGTAAAAAAAATAAAAGTGCTTTTTTTGTTTTTGAAAACTACTCCAATGGAGTTAAAACCAATAGAGATGCTTGGTGCTATCAATATTCTCTTTCATCTCTTAAAAAAAATATATCAAGGATGATTCATTTCTACAATGAAGAGGTCGAAAGATATAGCAAATATAATGGTACTGATGAGCCAAAGGATTTTGTTATATTAGACTCAAAAAGAATGAGTTGGACAAGGGAAGTTTTCAATGATGTATCCAAGGGATATTATCATGATATTTCAAATGATGATTTCAGAGTATCACTATACAGGCCTTTCACAAAACAACATATGTACTTCAATAGACACTTCAATAACTGTGTTTATCAAATGCCACAGATCTTCCCGAGTAATGAATCTGATAATGTAATTATCTGTATCACGGGGCTTGGTGGTAAGAAAGGGTTTTCAGCAATAATATCAAATTGTATATTTGATTTAAATTCAATGGATGCTGGTGCTCAATGCTTTCCATTGTACTTGTATAGTAAAAAACAATTGTCTGATGATGTGGAAAGGTTTGATGCGATAACTGATGACTGCCTGAAGTTATTCAATGATTTTTACTCTGGAGCTAATATAATAAAAAAAGAAGATATTTTTTATTATATTTATGGTCTTTTGCACTCAGAGGAGTATCGGTTTAGATATGCTGATAATTTAACTAAGGAATTACCTCGCATTCCATGTGTTAAAAAATTTGATGACTTTTTGATTTTTTCCAATTTTGGTCGTGAGTTGGCTGAATTGCATTTAAAATATGAAACAGTTGAACCCTACAAAGCTGATATCGACACAGGTTCTTTGAGTTACTCACAGTTGAGTAAAGACGATTTCTATGTTGAGAAGATGAAATTTGCCAAAAAAGGTGAAAAAGACACGGTCATTTATAACAGTAAAATTCGCATAAAAAACATTCCAATTGAAGCCTATGACTACATTGTGAATGGAAAACCTGCGCTTGAATGGGTGATGGAGCGGCAAGGTGTCTCTACCCATAAAGATAGCGGTATTGTGAACGATGCTAATGACTGGGCAATAGAAACAATGGATAACCCTAGATACCCATTAGAGCTGTTCCTACGAGTTATCACTGTCAGTCTGGAAACTCAGAAAATTGTCAATAACCTCCCTAAATTAGATATCTAATCAATGGGTGTGCAGGATGGTTTTCCCATCCTGCACAATTCTGATAATTTTCATGAATCCTGTCGTTTTTAACATAATCGATCTTGCGCGCACCGCCCGAACACCACTCGCCACAAAAACCCGCCGGAACGTCCAAAAGTACGGGTTTTGCTGCCCGCAAACGGGCTGTTCTGGTGTTGCTAGTTTGTTATCAGAATCGCAGATCCGGCTTCAGCCGGTTTGCCGGCTGAAAGCGCTATTTCTTCCAGAATTGCCATGATTTTTTCCCCACGGGAGGCGTCACTGGCTCCCGTGTTGTCGGCAGCTTTGATTCAATAAGCAGCATCGCCTGTTTCAGGCTGTCTATGTGTGACTGTTGAGCTGTAACAAGTTGTCTCAGGTGTTCAATTTCATGTGCTAGTTGCTTTGTTTTACTGGTTTCACCTGTTCTATTAGGTGTTACATGCTGTTCAACTGTTACATTGTCGATCTGTTCATGGTGAACAGCTTTGAATGCACCAAAAACTCGGGTGATGCTGCCAACTTACTGATTTAGTGTATGATGGTGTTTTTGAGGTGCTCCAGTGGCTTCTGTTTCTATCAGCTGTCCCTCCTGTTCAGCTACTGACGGGGTGGTGCGTAACGGCAAAAGCACCGCCGGACATCAGCGCTATCTCTGCTCTCACTGCCGTAAA